>NZ_JBFTPJ010000584.1:0-7298 GCF_056398445.1 Variovorax sp. 01T439_2 | reverse complement strand
GCCTCAAGGTCGTGCTGATCGAGCGCTACGCCACGCTCGGCGGCGTGTGCCTGAACGTCGGCTGCATTCCCTCGAAGGCGCTGCTGCACGTCGCCTCGGTCATGGACGAGGTCAAGCACTTCGCCGACCTCGGCGTGAGCTTTGCCGCGCCCACGGTCGACCGTGCMAAGCTGCTCGGCCACAAGAACAAGGTGGTGGGCAAGCTCACCGGCGGCCTTACGGCCATGGCCAAGATGCGCAAGGTGACGGTGCTGCGCGGCGTCGGCAACTTCATCGATCCGTACCACCTGGAGGTGGAAGAAACCTCGGGCACCAGCTGGGACACCACCGGCAAGAAGCAGACCGTCAAGTTCCGCAACGCGATCATCGCGGCAGGTTCGCAGTCCGTGAGCCTGCCCTTCATGCCGAAGGACCCGCGCGTGGTCGATTCCACCGGCGCGCTCGAGATGGGCACCGACCCCAAGCGCATGCTGGTCCTGGGCGGCGGCATCATCGGCCTCGAAATGGGCACGGTGTATTCGACGCTGGGCGCGCGCCTGGACGTGGTCGAGATGCTCGATGGCCTGATGCAGGGTGCCGACCGCGACCTCGTGAAGGTCTGGCAGAAGATGAACGCGCCGCGCTTCGACAACATCATGCTCAAGACCAAGACGGTGGGCGCCGAGGCCACGAAGGAGGGCATCAAGGTGACCTTCGAGGGCGAGCAGGCGCCCAAGGAGCCGCAGGTCTACGACCTGGTGCTGCAGGCCGTGGGCCGCAGCCCGAACGGCAAGAAGATCGGCGCCGAGAAGGCCGGCGTCGCGGTGAGCGACCGCGGCTTCATTCCGGTCGACATCCAGATGCGCACCAACGTGCCGCACATCTTCGCCATCGGCGACATCGTGGGCCAGCCGATGCTGGCGCACAAGGCGGTGCACGAGGCGCATGTGGCGGCCGAGGTGATCGCCGGCGAGCAGAAGGGCGACAAGGAGCTGTCAAGCGCCGCCTTCAACGCCCGCGTGATCCCCAGCGTGGCCTACACCGACCCCGAGGTGGCATGGGTCGGCCTCACGGAAGACCAGGCCAAGGCCGAAGGCATCAAGATCAAGAAGGGCCACTTCCCGTGGACCGCTTCGGGCCGCGCCATCGCCAACGGCCGCGACGAGGGCTTCACCAAGCTGCTGTTCGATGCCGAGACACATCGCATCCTGGGCGGCGGGATCGTCGGCACGCATGCCGGCGACATGATCGGGGAGATTGCGCTGGCCATCGAGATGGGCGCCGACGAGATCGACATCGGCAAGACCATCCATCCGCATCCCACGCTGGGCGAGAGCATCGGCATGGCGGCCGAGGTGGCGCACGGGACCTGTACCGACCTGCCGCCGGCCAAGAAGGCGGCCTGACCGGCGAGCTTCGACCGGCCACAAAAAATCCCGCCGCGGCGGGATTTTTTTCGTCCTGATGGAGGACGCGGGATTTGGGAGGGAAGGCTCAGTTGCCGGTGTGGGTTGCCGCAGTTGCCGCGGCCTTGATCTCGTCGTTCTGGGCGCCGCCGAGCACGCGGCGTGCGCCGTCGAAGCGGCGGCTCCAGTAGCTGCCGTTCATGTCTTCCACACGGACCTGGGCACCGGTGCGCGGCGAGTGGATGAACTTGCCTTCGCCCACATAGATGCCGACATGGCTGAAGGCGCGGCGCATGGTGTTGAAGAAGACGAGGTCGCCGGGCTTGAGCTGGCTGGGATCGATCTTCTCGGTGGCGGCGGCCTGTTCTTCGGCGCGGCGCGGGAGCACGTGGCCGAGCGTCTGGTTGTACATCGCGCGAACGRAGCCGCTGCAGTCGAAACCGGATTCGGCCGAATTGCCGCCGCGGCGATAGGGAACGCCGAGGAAGCCGATGGCGGTCACCACCAGGTCGGAGGTTCGTTCAGCGACGGTTTGGCGGACCTGCCTGAGTTGGCCGATGATGCCCTTGTCGGCCAGCAGCCGGGCCAGTTCGTCATCGGTTCGATCCTGTTGGGGGGCGGCTTGGACTGCGACGGCAAACAGGAGGGACGCGGGTAGGACGAAAAAACGCATGGCGCGTAGGATATTGATGACGCCCGGTTATGTCAATCTCATCCGAATTGGCGAATGTATCTTCAAGTCTTTGATTTGTTTGATTTTTTTCGATTCGATCGAAGAAAAAATGTAACGACTGATCTTTATGAACCATAAGTGATTGGCCGAAGGCGAACTTTTGTACTCGCATTGAAGAGGCAAACAGCCTGGATTCGGCCCGTATTTCGCGTCAAGATCGCGCCAACTACCCGGAAAAGACATGAACCTGCGAATTCAGGAAGCTGGGCTCCTCCTAGGAAAGGCTGCCGTCGTGGCGGGTCTAGCCGTCTGGGGTGCCGCCATGGCGCAGATACGGCCGGAAACCATTTCGACCGGCCTCGAGAACCCATGGGGCGTGGCTTTTCTGCCGGGCGGCCGTTTCGTGGTCACGGAGCGGGCCGGCCGGTTGCGGCTGATCGCTGCGGACGGCAAGATCGGCGCGCCCATCACTGGCCTGCCCCCCATCGCGGCCGGCGGCCAGGGCGGCTTGCTCGACGTGCTGGCCGATTCGGGCTTCGACAAGAACCGCACACTGTATTTCTGCTTCTCGGAACCCGCAGCCGGTGGTGGTTCGGGCAACGGCACGGCACTGGCCAGCACGCAGCTTTCGGCCGACGGCACGCGGCTGGAGAACCTCAAAATCATCTTCAGCCAGCAGCCCAAGGTGGCCAGCCGCAACCATTTCGGCTGCCGCATCGTCGAGGCGCGCGACGGCACGCTGTTTCTCACGCTGGGCGACCGGTTCAGCCGCAAGGAAGATGCGCAGAAGCTCGACAACCACCTGGGCAAGGTGGTGCGCATCGCCAAGGACGGCTCGGCGCCCAAGGACAACCCCTTCGTCGGCCGGGCGGGTGCGCTGCCCGAGATCTGGAGCTATGGCCACCGTAACGGACAGGGCGCGGCGCTCGGGCCCGATGGCCGCTTATGGATGACGGAGCACGGCCCGCAGGGCGGCGACGAAATCAATATCCCGCAAGCTGGCCGCAACTACGGCTGGCCGGTGATCACCTACGGCGAGAACTACGGCGGCGGAAAGATCGGCGAGGGCATCACGGCGAGAGACGGCATGGAACAGCCGCTGCACTACTGGGTGCCGTCGATCGCGCCCTCGGGCATGGCTTTTCTCACCAGCGACCGCTACGGCGCGGGCTGGAAGGGCAACCTGTTCGTGGGCTCGCTCAAGTTCGGCTATCTCGACCGCATCGAGCTGAAGGACGGCAAGGTGATGGCCGAGCACAAGCTGCTGGCCGACGACCGGGCCCGCATTCGCGATGTGAAGCAGGGGCCGGACGGCCTGCTCTACGTGCTGACCGACGAATCCGACGGCAAACTGCTGCGCCTGCGGCCGAACTGAGGCGGGCCTTCAGTCCTCAGCCGGAGCAGCCCGGCAGCGGCAAGGTCGGCAGCATGCGGCGCCAGAGCCGCGTCCACTCGGGCCAGTCGTGGCCGCCTTCGGTCGTGAAGACGCGGCTGGCGGGCAGCGCGGCCGCCAGCAGCCGATGGCTGAAGGCAAAGCGGTCGTCGACGCCATAGCCCAGGTAAAGCGGCGGCCGCGCGCCGAAGGTGGCGGTGGCGCCGACGTAGCCGCGCAGCCACTGCCACAGCTGGGTTTCGTTCGGTACTCGCGGGTCGCCGCCAGGCGGATCGCCCAGCGGACCGGTCCAGCGGGCGAGGCCGCCGGCATTGGCGATGTCGGTGCCGAGCGGTCCGCCAAAGCCGCCGACCGAGATGCCGACGATCCAGATGGCCTTGTAGCCCTGGCTGCGCGCCGGCACCATCACGTCCTGGCTCAGGCGCTCGAGGATGGTCTTGGCGTTGTAGTAGCCCAGGTGCGCGTCGACCCGCATCACGTCCACCGCGAGCCTGTTGTCGTTCAGCGCCTTGACGAAGCCTTCGCGCTCGAATTCGTCGGGGTGCGAGTACGCGCCGGGCAGCATCACGATCAGCGTGTCGGCATTCGGCGTGCAACTGCTCTTTTCGAACGTGCGGTCCAGCGGCGCCTTGGCAGTGCGCAGGCCGCCGCAGCCGGTCACCACGAGCGCCGCGCCAAGGGCCAGAATCGGCAAATGGCGCCGGGCCGAAAAGAAGATCCGCATCCGCCCGGAGTCTAGAGAGATACGCGCCGTTTCGGTGGTACGGTCTGGCCCCATCAATTCCATCTGAATGAAAGAACCGGTTCATGCTGCTCGATGCCTCGCTTTCCCAACTCGTCCTGGTCGACTACCAGGCGCGGCTGATGCCGTCGATCTTCGAGGGCGAAGCGGTCGCGCAGAACGCAGTGCGGCTCGGCAAGATGGCCCAGCTGTTCCAGCTGCCGGTGTGGGGCACCGAGCACAACCCTTCCAAGCTGGGCGAGAACCTGCCCGACATCCGCGCGCTGTGCCAGCGCACCCTGTCGAAGATGCACTTCAGCGGCGTGGAAGAGGGGCTCGGCGAATGGCTGCGCGTGCCGGCGAAGGCGCCGCAGGGCAATGCCCGCAGCCTGCCCAAGCACCTGCAGAAGCCCGCGGCGGCTGCCGAAGAGCGCAATTCCATCGTGATCGCCGGCTGCGAAGCCCATGTCTGCCTGCTGCAGACCGCGCTCGACCTGCTGGAGGACGAGTTCGAAGTCTGGGTCGTCACCGACGCCTGCAGCTCGCGCACCGAGCGCAACCGCGACGCCGCCTTCGACCGGCTGGCCGGCGCCGGGGCCGAGCTCGTGACGACCGAGATGGTCGGCTTCGAATGGCTGCGCACCGCGGAGCACCCCGCGTTTTCCGAGCTGCTCGCTCTGATTCGATAGCCGCAACCGGCGGCGCACCGCAAGGGCTCGGCCGGATTGTTCCGGCCGTCAGCTTGCTGCAAGATCAGTCTCCATAATTATGAATTCAGTTTTGGCGATGCCGCCAGGGCCGAACGAATCAACGGAGACAAAATCCAGATGAGCCGCTACGAAGAGTTCTATCGCCAGTCCGTCGATGCGCCCGAGGCCTTCTGGGCCGAGCAGGCGAAGCTGATCGACTGGCAGGCCCCCGCCAAGCAGATCCTCGACGCCAGCCAGCCGCCTTTTGCGCGCTGGTTCGTGGGCGGCACCACCAACCTGTGCCACAACGCAGTCGACCGGCACCTGGCCGCGCGCGGCGGYCAGCCCGCGCTGATCTTCGTTTCCACCGAAACCGGCGTCGAGAAGAGCTACAGCTTCCAGGAACTGCACGCCGAGGTGCAGCGCACCGCCGCCAGCCTGGTGGAACTGGGCGTGGGGAAGGGCGACCGCGTGCTCATCTACATGCCAATGATTCCCGAGGCCGCCTTCGCGATGCTGGCCTGCGCGCGCATCGGTGCCATCCACTGCGTGGTGTTCGGCGGATTCGCGAGTGGCTCGCTGGCCACGCGCATCGAGGATGCCGAGCCCAAGGTGGTGGTGAGCGCCGACGCCGGCTCGCGCGGCGGCAAGGTCATTGCGTACAAGCCGCTGCTCGACGAGGCGATCCGGCTGTCGAAGTACAAGCCGGCCGCGGTGCTGCTCACCGACCGCGGCCTTGCACCGATGGAGCTGACGCCCGGCCGCGACCACCTGGCGGCCGAATTGCGGCAGAAGCACCTCGACGCCCAGGTGCCCTGCGCCTGGCTGGCCGCCACCGACATCAGCTACACCATCTACACCAGCGGCACCACCGGCAAGCCCAAGGGCGTGCAGCGCGACGTGGGCGGCTACGCCGTGGCGCTGGCCGCGAGCATGAAGCACATCTTCGACGGCCGCGCCGGCGAAACCTACTTCTCGACCAGCGATATCGGCTGGGTGGTGGGCCACAGCTATATCGTCTACGGCCCGCTGATCGCCGGCATGGCCACCCTCATGTACGAGGGCCTGCCCACGCAGGGCATCGACAGGCAGCCGGACGGCGGCATCTGGTGGCGCCTGGTCGAAAAGTACAAGGTGACGGTGATGTTCAGCGCGCCCACCGCGGTGCGCGTGCTCAAGAAGCAGGACCCGGCGCTGCTGAAGAAATACGACCTGTCGAGCCTGCGCGCGCTGTTCCTGGCGGGCGAGCCGCTCGACGAACCCACCGCGCGCTGGATCAGCGAGGGCCTGGGCGTGCCGATCATCGACAACTACTGGCAGACCGAATCGGGCTGGCCGATGATCACCATTGCCAATGGCGTCGAGGCCAAGCCCAGCAAGTTCGGCAGCCCCGGTGTTCCGATGTACGGCTACCGCATCAAGATTCTGCACGAATCGACCGGCGAGGAATTGGCCGCCCCCAATGAAAAGGGCGTGGTCGTGGTCGAAGGCCCGACCCCGCCCGGCTTCATGCAGACCGTGTGGAAGGACGACGCGCGCTTCGTCGGCACCTACTGGAAGAGCGTGCCGGGCAAGATGGTCTATTCGACCTTCGACTGGGGCATTCGCGACGAGGACGGCTATTTCTACATCCTCGGGCGCACCGACGACGTGATCAACGTGGCCGAGGTCGCGGTGGTGGGCGTGGCCGATGCACTCAAGGGCCAGGTGGCAATGGCTTTCGTGGTGCCGAAGGACGGCATCGCCGTGACCGACGCCGACGCGGCGCTGAGGCTCGAAGGCGAGATCATGAAGGTGGTGGCCGACCAGCTCGGCGCGTTGGCGCGGCCTGCCCGGGTGCGCTTCGTCTCGGGCCTGCCCAAGACCCGCAGCGGCAAGCTGCTGCGGCGCGCCATCCAGGCCGTGTGCGAGCAGYGCGATCCGGGCGACCTGACCACCATCGACGACCCCGCCACGCTGCAGCAGATCAGGCAGCTGGTTTCTTCGGCCTGAGTGAGCAAACCGGGCCTTGCGAAGCCGCGCCGCGCCGTCATATGTTTGACGTGGCACAATGCGAAGGTACTCAGGCCCTTCCCCAGCCACAGTCGCATCCGCCAACCGGTTCAGCCGTGTCGCGGAAGGTTTCTTAACCAGCTAGTGCTTCCTTCAGGGAAGCGAAGGTCAGCGGATCATGAGCGATTCCTCCAAGCCCACGGCGTATGCCGCGTATCAGGGCAACACGTACCTCTTCGGTGGCAATGCGCCCTATGTCGAAGAGATGTACGAAAACTACCTCTCCAATCCCGGCAGCGTGCCTGACAACTGGCGTTCGTATTTCGACGCCCTGCAGAACGTGCCCGCGGCCGATGGCTCCAACACCAGGGACGTCCCGCACCAGCCGGTGATCAACGCCTTTGCCGAACGCGCGAAGCAGGGCACCACCAAGGTCGTGCAGGCC
>NZ_JBFTPJ010000583.1:0-3860 GCF_056398445.1 Variovorax sp. 01T439_2 | reverse complement strand
GGCCAAGACGGACTGGGAGGTGGAGCTGGGCTTTGTGGTCGGCACGCGCGCAAGCTATGTACCCAAGGAGCGCGCGCTCGAGCACATTGCGGGCTACGTGCTGGTCAACGATGTGTCCGAGCGCGCCTTCCAGATCGAGCGCGGCGGCACCTGGGACAAGGGCAAGGGCTGCGACACCTTCGGGCCGATCGGCCCCTGGCTCGTGACGCGCGACGAAGTGGGGGATGCGCAGCAGCTGGGCATGTGGCTCGACGTGAACGGCCAGCGCCGCCAGACCGGCAGCACCGGCACGATGGTGTTCGACTGCGCAACCATCCTGAGCTACCTGAGCGAGTTCATGACGCTGATGCCGGGCGACGTCGTCACCACCGGCACGCCGCCCGGCGTTGGCATGGGCATGAAGCCCGAGCCGGTGTACCTGAAGGCCGGCGACGTGATGACCCTGGGCATCGACAGGCTCGGCACGCAGAGGCAGACCGTGGTCGCATGGAAGGAGGCCGCATGACTGCCGCTTCCTACGCCAACCGCTTCGCCGGCCGCCGCGCCGTCGTCACCGGCGGCGCCGCCGGCATCGGCCTGACCTTTGCCACGCGCTTCGTCGCCGAAGGCGGCTCCGTGAGCCTGTGGGACATGAACCAGCAAGCGCTGGACCAGGCGTGCGCCGCGCTTGGTGCCAGGGCTTCCGCAGTCCCGGTGAACGTGGCCGACTGGGCGGAGGTCGAGGCAGCGGCCGCCGCCTCGGCCGCGCAGCTGGGCGGCGGCATCGACGTGCTCGTGGCCTGCGCGGGCATCACCGGGCCCAACGTGCCGCTGGCGGAGTACCCGGTGGACCAGTGGCGGCGGGTGGTCGACGTTAACCTGAACGGGCTCTTCTATTGCAACCGCGCGGTGCTGCCGTACATGCAGGCCGGCAACTACGGCCGCATCGTCAACGTGGCTTCGGTGGCGGGCAAGGAAGGCAATCCCAACGCCTCGGCCTACAGCGCATCGAAGGCGGCAGTGATCGGGCTGACCAAGTCGCTCGGCAAGGAACTCGCCAAGGCCAACATCACGGTCAATGCCGTGACGCCGGCGGCAGTGAAGACCGCGATCTTCGACCAGATGTCGCCCCAGCACATCGAGTTCATGTTGTCGAAGATCCCGATGGGGCGCTTCGGCACGGTCGACGAGATCGCGGCGGTGATCGGCTGGCTCGCGAGCGAGGAGTGCTCGTTCACCACGGGCAGCGTGTTCGACGCCTCGGGAGGCCGCGCCACCTATTGAAGCCGTGCGGCCGGCATGCCGCGAACCAACAAACACAAATAACGGAGACCTCAATTATGAATTCCATCGCCACGAGCACCGCGCTCGACAAGGTGATCGCCAAGGCGATCCGCCGCCTGGTGCCCTTCTTGCTGCTGATGTACGTGCTGGCCTTTCTCGACCGCGCCAACGTCGGCTTTGCCAAGAAAGCCTTCCAGCTCGACACCGGCCTTTCGGACGCCGTGTTCGCCTTCGGCGCCGGCGTCTTCTTCATCGGCTATGCGCTGTTCGAAGTGCCGAGCAACCTGATCATGCATCGCGTCGGCGCGCGCGTCTGGATGTGCCGGATCATGGTGACCTGGGGCCTCGTCTCGGCCGCGCTCATGTTCGCGCACAACGAGACCAGCTTCTATGTCCTGCGCTTTTTGCTCGGCGTTGCCGAGGCGGGCTTCTTCCCAGGCGTCATCTACTTTTTGACGCGGTGGTTCCCGGCCAAGGCGCGCACACGCGTGATCGGCATGTTCTATTTTGGCGCGCCGCTCGCGTTCATCTTCGGCAGCCCGCTCTCCGGCCTGCTGCTCGAACTGAACGGCGTGTGGGGCCTGAAGGGCTGGCAGTGGCTGTTCCTGGTCGAAGGCGTGATGGCGTCGGTGGTCGGCGTGTGGGCCTACTGGTACCTGGACAACAAGCCGCTGGACGCGCGCTGGCTGTCCGCCGAAGAGCGCCAGACACTGGAGCGCGCCATCGACGCCGAAGAAGAGCAGAAGACCGCGCACGGCCCCGCCACGGTGCTGAAGGCGCTGACCAATGGCCGCGTGCTGTTTCTTTCGCTGATCTACTTCCTGATCCAGGTCAGCGTCTATGGCGTGGTGTTCTACCTGCCGACCCAGGTGGCGGCCCTGCTCGGCAAGAACGTGGGGCTGCTGGTGGGCTTTGTCACCGCCATTCCCTGGGTCTGCGCATTGGCGGCCGCGTACTTCGTGCCGCGCCTGGCCGAGCGCAGCGGCCAGCATGCGTTGATCGCGCTGGTGGTGCTGGCGGTTTCGGCGGCCGGCATCGCGGTGTCGGTCAATGCCGCCTCGCCGCTGGTGGCACTGGTCGCGCTGTGCTTTGCGGCCGCCGGCTTCATTGCGGTGCAGCCCGTGTTCTGGAGCTTCCCCACCGCCTACCTCGGCGGCGCGGCGGCGGCGGGCGGGATTGCGCTGATCAATTCGCTCGGCGCGATGGGCGGCTTTGTCGCTCCGAACGTCAAGACCTGGGCCGAGCATGCCTTCGCATCGCCCAGCGCCGGGCTCAACCTGCTGGCCGCGACCACGGTGGTCGGCGCCATGCTGTTCCTGGCACTGCGCCAGACGCGCAGCGCCGCAGCAGAGGCTGCCGCGTAGCGCCGCCCTTCATCACTCTCCCTCTGCTCGACGAAAGGATTCCCCATGAGCATGCCCACGATCAAGCACGTGCGCGCCTTCACCCTCCGCGGTGGCGGCGCCGACTACCACGACCAGGCCGATGGCCACTGGATCGACGACCACATCTCCACGCCGATGAGCAAGTACCCCGAGTACCGGCAGAGCCGCCGCAGCTTCGGCCTCAACGTGCTGGGCACGCTGGTGGTGGAGATCGAGGCCAGCGACGGCACCGTCGGCTTCTCGGTGACGACCGGCGGCGATCTCGGCTGCTGGATCGTCGAGAAGCACCTGGCCCGCTTCATCGAGGGCGCCCGGGTGACCGACATCGAGAAGATCTGGGACCAGATGTACAACGCCACGCTGTTCTACGGGCGCAAGGGCATCGTGCTCAACACCATCTCGGGGGTCGACCTGGCGCTGTGGGACCTGCTGGCCAAGGTCCGCAAGGAACCGGTCCATGCGCTGCTGGGCGGCCCGGTGCGCGACGAACTGACTTTCTACGCCACCGGCGCCCGGCCGGACCTGGCGAAGGAGATGGGGTTCATCGGCGGCAAGATGCCGCTGCACCATGGGCCCGCCGAGCGCGAGGAGGGCCTCAAGAAGAACCTCGAGATGCTGGCCGACATGCGTGCCAAGGTGGGCTCCGACTTCTGGCTCATGCTGGACTGCTGGATGAGCCTGGACGTGGAATACGCCACGCGCCTGGCGACAGCCGCGCGCAACGAGTTCGGCCTCAAGTGGATCGAGGAAGCGCTGTCGCCCGACGACTACTGGGGCTACGCCGAGCTGCGCCGCAATGTGCCGCGCGGCCTGCTGGTGAGCACCGGGGAGCACGAAGCCACGCGCTGGGGCTTCCGGCTGCTGCTCGAGATGGAGTGCTGCGACATCCTGCAGCCCGACGTGGGCTGGTGCGGCGGCATCACCGAGCTGATCAAGATCTCGAACCTGGCCGATGCGCACGGCAAGCTGGTGGTGCCGCACGGCTCGTCGGTCTACAGCTACCACTTCGTCATCACGCGCCACAACAGCCCGTTCGCCGAGTTCCTGATGATGGCGCCGAAGGCCGACGAGGTGGTGCCGATGTTCAACCCCCAGCTTCTGGACGAGCCGGTGCCGGTCAATGGCCGCATGAAGGCCTCCGCGCTCGACGCGCCGGGCTTCGGCGTGCGGCTCAACCCGGACTGCGCACTGCACCGCCCCTTTCCCAGATGA
>NZ_JBFTPJ010000582.1:0-4387 GCF_056398445.1 Variovorax sp. 01T439_2 | reverse complement strand
GTCGCACTCTGCGCACGAGCCAATTCAAGTACTTAAGCGTTCCCGTTGATGAATCACATCAGAAATTTTTCGATCATTGCGCACATCGACCACGGCAAGTCGACGCTCGCGGACCGTTTGATCCAGCGTTGCGGCGGCCTCGCGGAACGCGAGATGGAAGCACAGGTGCTCGACTCGATGGACATCGAAAAAGAGCGTGGGATAACCATCAAGGCGCAGACCGCCGCGCTGCACTACAAGGCACTCGATGGGCAGGTCTACAACCTCAATCTGATCGACACGCCGGGCCACGTCGACTTCTCTTATGAAGTGAGCCGCTCGCTGTCGGCGTGCGAAGGCGCGCTGCTCGTGGTCGATGCATCGCAGGGCGTCGAAGCGCAGACCGTGGCCAACTGCTACACCGCGCTCGACCTCGGCGTCGAGGTGGTGCCGGTGCTCAACAAGATGGATCTGCCCAACGCGGACCCCGACAACGCGCGCAGCGAAATCGAGGACGTGATCGGCATCGACGCGACCGATGACGCCGGCCAACGAACCGCGCGCATCGCTCGAGGCCGGCGAGGTGGGCTACATCATCGCGGGCATCAAGGAGCTGCAGGCCGCCAAGGTCGGCGACACCGTGACGCTGATCAAGCCGGGCACGGGCGGTGCGGCCGCGACCGCCACCGAGGCGCTGCCGGGCTTCAAGGAAATCCAGCCGCAGGTGTTTGCCGGCCTCTATCCGACCGAGGCCAGCGAGTACGACTCGCTGCGCGACGCGCTCGAAAAGCTCAAGCTCAACGATTCGTCGCTGCGCTACGAGCCCGAGGTGAGCCAGGCGCTGGGCTTCGGCTTCCGCTGCGGCTTTCTCGGCCTGCTGCACATGGAGATCGTGCAGGAGCGCCTGGAGCGCGAGTTCGACCAGGACCTGATCACGACCGCGCCGAGCGTGGTCTACCAGGTGGTGCGCAACGACGGCGAAGTCATCATGGTCGAGAACCCGTCCAAGATGCCCGACGTCGGCAAGATGAGCGAGATCCGCGAGCCGATCGTCACCGTTCACCTCTACATGCCGCAGGAATACGTCGGTGCGGTGATGACGCTGGCCAACCAGAAGCGCGGCGTGCAGATGAACATGGCCTACCACGGCCGCCAGGTCATGCTGACCTACGAGATGCCGCTCGGCGAAATCGTGCTCGACTTCTTCGACAAGCTCAAGTCGGTGAGCCGCGGCTATGCCTCGATGGACTATGAGTTCAAGGAATATCGCGCGTCCGACGTGGTCAAGGTCGACATCCTTCTGAACGGCGAGAAGGTCGACGCGTTGTCGATCATCGTGCACCGCAGCCAGTCGCAGTACCGCGGCCGGGCGGTGGTCTCGAAGATGCGCGAGATCATTTCGCGCCAGATGTTCGACGTTGCCATCCAGGCCGCCATCGGGGTCAACATCATTGCGCGTGAGACAATCAAGGCGCTGCGCAAGAACGTTCTTGCCAAGTGCTACGGCGGCGACATCACCCGCAAGAAGAAGCTGCTCGAGAAGCAGAAGGCGGGCAAGAAAAGAATGAAGCAGATCGGCTCCGTCGAGGTCCCGCAAGAGGCCTTCCTCGCGATTCTGCAAGTCGAAGACTGATCTCAAAAAATGGCATTCATCACTTCCCTGGTCCTCGCGGCCTTTGCCGGCTATGTCGGTGCCTGGTACTTTGGCGCCATCGAGGGCAATTTCGCGCTCCTGCTGTTCCTGGCGACGGTGGTCACCGGCCTGTACTGGCTGGCCGAGCGTTTCTACTTCCTGCCGCGGCGCGAGCGCGCCGCCGCGGCGCTCGAGGCCTCCCTGAGCGAGCGCAACGCGCGCCTGGCCGGGCAAGGCATCACGCAGGTCGACACCGTCGACGCCAAGGCCAGCGAGCGCCTGCTGATGCAGCCCTGGTGGCTCGACTGGACCGCGGGGCTGTTCCCGGTGATCCTGGTGGTGTTCCTGCTGCGCTCGTTCCTGTACGAGCCCTTCAAGATTCCGTCGGGTTCGATGATGCCGACGCTGCTCACGGGCGACCTGATCCTGGTGAACAAGTTCACCTACGGCCTGCGCCTGCCGGTCATCAACACCAAGATCACCGACGGCACGCCGCTGGCGCGCGGCGACGTGGTGGTGTTCCGCTATCCGCCCAAGCCGAGCATGGACTACATCAAGCGCGTGGTCGGCATCCCGGGCGACGAAGTGGCTTACCTGAACAAGAAGCTCACCATCAACGGCCAGCCGGTCTCCAAGACCCCGATGCCCGACTACCTCGACAGCGAGTCGATGCGCCTGCTCCGGCAGTTCAACGAAGACCTCGGCGGCAAGCAGCACAGGCTGCTCAACGACGATGCCGGTCCGGCTTTCGTCCAGGGTGCCAGCGACTTCCCGTACCGCGAGAACTGCCGCTACTCCGTCGAAGGCGTGGTCTGCAAGGTGCCGGCCGGCAACTACTTCATGATGGGCGACAACCGCGATAATTCGGCGGACTCGCGTTTCTGGGGCTTCGTTCCGGACAAGAACATCGTGGGCAGGGCGTTCTTCGTCTGGATGAACTTCGGCGACCTGGGTCGCATCGGTCCATTCCAATAAGCAGTCAGCATTGTTCGAGGGGTAAGAGGGCATGAGAACAAATCGGTCCATCCGCAGCAGGGCCGCGCACCAGCGCGGCATCTCGTTCATCGGTCTGGTGTTCGTCGCCGTGGTGCTGGGTTGCGTCGGCGTCGTCGTCGCGCAGGTCATCCCGACGCTGATCGAATGGCAGGCCATCGACAAGGCCGCCAACAAGGCCAAGGAAGGCACCACCGTGCCCGAAGTGCGCGCGATCTTCGACCGGGCCCAGGCCATCGACGACTTCCAGTCGGTCTCGGGCAAGGACCTCGACATCAAGAAGGTCGGCGACAAGGTGGTCGTCTCGTATGCCTACGAGCGCGAGATTCCCTTGTTCGGGCCGGCCTACCTGGTGCTCAAGTACAAGGGCCAGACCCGCTGAACGCGGCGACACGCAAGGTGGACGGCGGCCTCACGGCGCTGCAGGAGCGCCTCAAGCATTCGTTCTCCGACACGCGGCTGCTCCAGCTCGCGCTCRCGCACCGCAGTTTTTCGGCCGACCACAACGAGCGCCTCGAATTTCTCGGCGACTCGGTGCTCAACCTCGCGGTCTCGCACCTGCTCTACACCCGCCTCTCGGCCCTGCCCGAGGGCGACCTGTCGCGCGTGCGGGCCAACCTGGTCAAGCAGGACACCCTGCACCGCTTGGCGCTGGAGCTGCAACTGTCGCCGCTGCTGCGGCTCGGCGAGGGCGAGGCGCGCTCCGGCGGGCCCAACCGGCCCTCGATCCTGGCCGACGCGCTCGAGGCGCTGATCGGCGCGGTCTACCTCGACGCCGGCTTTTCGGCCGCCGAGGCGCTGGTGCGGCGGCTCTACGAGTCGGTCGAGATCAATCCGCGCATGGACGCGGTGGCCAAGGATCCGAAGACCGAATTGCAGGAATGGCTGCAGGGTCACAAAATGAAGCTGCCGGTGTACCGCGTGGCGGCCACGCTCGGCGCAGCGCACAAGCAGACCTTCGATGTCGAGTGCGAGGTGCCGGAGCTGGGCCTGCGCGAACGCGGCATCGGTGGTTCGCGGCGCGCCGGCGAGCAGGCTGCCGCGGCGGCCATGTTGATCCGGCTCAAGGCACGCGGGGCCGCGTGAAATCAGAATGAACGACGCTATCAAATCAGCAGCAGACTCCCAGGGCCCGGCGGGCGATACGGGCGCAAGCGGCCCACAGCACTGCGGCCTGATCGCCATCGTCGGCAAGCCCAATGTGGGCAAGTCGACGCTGCTCAATGCGCTGGTGGGCCAGAAGATCAGCATCACCTCGCGCAAGGCGCAGACCACGCGGCACCGCATCACGGGCATGCGCACGCTGGACGCCACGCAGTTCGTGTTCGTCGACACGCCGGGCTTCCAGACCCTGCATGCCAACGCGCTCAACAAGTCGCTCAACAAGACCGTGCAGGGCGCGGTCGGCGACGTGGACCTGATCCTCTTCGTGGTGGAAGCCGGCAGTTTCACGCCGGCCGACGAGCGGGTGCTCAAGCTGCTCGGCAAGGGCATTCCGACCGTGCTGCTCGCCAACAAGCTCGACAACGTGCACCGCCGCGGCGACATCGCGCCCTGGCTGCAGACCATGCAGGCGAAGCACTCCTTCGCCGAGTTCGTGCCGATGTCGGCCAAGAATGCCAAGGATGTCGAGCGCCTGTTCGGCATCTGCGAGAAGTACCTGCCCGAGCAGCCCTGGTTCTATGCCGAGGACGAGCTCACCGACCGCAGCGAGAAGTTCCTCGCGGGCGAGCTGGTGCGCGAAAAACTGTTCCGCCTGACCGGCGACGAACTGCCCTACAC
>NZ_JBFTPJ010000581.1:0-3879 GCF_056398445.1 Variovorax sp. 01T439_2 | reverse complement strand
GAGCGGGCAGGCGCCGCAGTAGTCCTCGCGCGGAAGCAGGTAGTAGAGACAGCACTGGCGGTGCAGCTTGACCGGCCGGCCCTGGCCGGCGCCGGCCGGCCGCACTTCGCGGCAGCGGGCGTGCAGTGGGTTGAGCGGCCGGGCCTCGTCCGGCCAGGCGGGGTGGTGCAGGAGGCGATCGCGGTCGTGTGCGATGTGGGCCGCACCGCCGGTCGCGGCCAGCGCCAGGTCGAAGATCGGTTCGAGGTGGCGCGCGGTGTTGCCCCACAGGATCTTGGGCGCAAGCCGCGTGAGGCTGCACAGGGCAGTGAAAAGCGGCTGCAGGTGCTGCCACAGCAGCGGCGCATAGCGCTGCGCGGTGTCGGCGCCGCGGCGCGCATCGCCCAGGTGCAGCACATGAAAGCTGGCGGGCGCGCCCTTGTCGTCGAGCCGCACCCAGATGTGCTCCGCTGAAACGGGAAGCACGTGCTGCAGCACGCTGGCGGCGGCCACCACGGGCGGCAGCAACGCGGAGAGATAGTCCAGGCTCCATGCCGAGGCGACCGGCCGCAGGTCGCGCGCGCCGGCCGCGCCGCGCGTTCGCGCGTGAAGGTGCAGCACGTCGGCAAGGAGCGAAGGCGAATGCGCCAGGTCGGCCACGCGCAGTGCGCCGGCCGGTACCGTGTCCGCGCACTGCAGCCGCTCGGCATGCTCGGCCAGTGCACCGGGGAACAGGGGTTCCAGCAGCGCGATCACGAGGCGGCCTGCAAGAGGTGCGGGGAATGCATCCCTTGAAGACGGTTTGGCGGCGAGGGTGTTCATCCGGCCCGCGCATGAACATTGGCCGGACCCAACCGTCTATGCAGTAAGCGGCGTGCAGCCGCACGGGCGATGTCGACAGGGCATGGCCGTTTTCAAGCCGTTTTGCCCCGGGTGGGCGGAAAGAGCCTTTGCATGACACCGACCACCACGACCCCCCGTGGCAACACCTCCGAACTCGGGCGCCTGCTCAAGCCGTTTCTACCGTGGGTCCTCTTGTCCGCGGTCACGGGCATCAGCGCGGGTGCGGCCACCGTCGCGCTGCTGGGCACCATCAACCAGGTGCTCAACCGCGAGGGCGGCATGGCGGGCGGGCTGCTGCTGACCTTCGTCGGGCTGTGCGCGGTGGCGCTGCTGGGGCGCATGGCCTCGGACGTGTCGACCAACTTCGTCGGCCAGCGGCTGGTGGCGCAGGTGCGCAAGAGCCTCGCGCAGAAGATTCTCTCGGCGCCCATCGATGCACTGGAGCGCTACCGCACGCACCGGCTGATGCCGGTGCTGTCGCAGGACGTGGACATGATCAGCGACGTGGCCTTCGTGCTGTCGTCCACGCTCATCGCGTTCGCGATTGCGCTGGGTTGCCTGGCGTACCTCGCCTACCTGTCGCTGCCGCTGTTCTGCCTCTTGGTGGTGGCGCTCGCGATCGGCGCGACCATCCAGACACGCGCGCAGGTGCGCGCCGAGGTGGGTTTCTGGAAAGCGCGTGAATACGAGGAGCAGCTGCACAAGACCTACCGCGCGATCAGCGAAGGCGCGAAGGAATTCCGCATGCACCGCGCGCGCCGCACGCGGATGTTCGGCGGGCAGATCGAGCGCATCGTGGACAACATTCGCACCGTGAACGGACGCGCCATCAACACCTATGTGATGGCGACGGCCTTCGGCTCAGCGCTGTTCTTCCTGCTGATCGCGCTGATCCTGGGCTGGGCCGCGTTCCGGCCGACCGAGCCCGCGGTGCTGAGCGGCTTCGTGCTGGTGATGCTGTTCCTGAAGGGGCCGGTGGACCAGATCGCGGGCGCGCTGCCGGGCGTGGGCCGGGCCAGGATCGCGTTCCGGCGTATCGCCGACCTGTCGGCGCGCTTTGCAACGCCGGAGCCGCACCTGCACCTGGAGCGTGCATCCAGCGGCGTGATGCTCCACCGCGAGATCGCGATGCGCGGCGTGTGCTACCGCTTCGATGCGCCCGAAGGCGGCGAGGCTTTCACGCTCGGCCCCATCGACCTGGTGCTGCGGCCCGGCGAGATGGTGTTCATCGTGGGCGACAACGGCTCCGGCAAGACCACGCTGATCAAGCTGCTGCTCGGCCTCTATGCACCGCACGCCGGCGAAGTGCTGCTCGACGGCGGCGTGGTGACGCCCGAGGGGCGCGACGACTACAGGCAGCTGTTCACGACGGTGTTCTCGGACTTCTACCTGTTCGAGGACCTGGCGGCCGGCGAAGACGGCGCGGGCACGGCCACGCTGCCGCAGACCGCGCTGCCTTACCTGGAGCGCCTGGAAATCGCGCACAAGGTGAGCGTGAAGGACGGCGCCTTCACCACCACCGACCTTTCGACCGGGCAGCGCAAGCGGCTGGCGCTGGTGCATGCGTACCTGGAAGGCCGACCGGTGCTGGTGTTCGACGAATGGGCCGCCGACCAGGACCCGGCTTTCCGGCACCTGTTCTACACGGAGCTCCTGCCCGAACTGCGCGCCAAGGGGCACCTGCTGGTGGTGATCTCGCACGACGACAGGTACTTCCACCTGGCCGACCGCGTGGTCACGATGCGCGCCGGAAAGATCGAGGAAGACAAGGCGTACGTCCCGCCCGAAAGCCTGGCTGCATGATGCGTGACCGTGTGCCCGACGATCCCGCCTTCGACGCCGCGTGGACGCTCTTTTGCACGCTGCACGACTCGCCCTCGCCGGAGCGCGCCGAAGAACTCATCCGCTGGCTCGGCGTGGACCCCGGGAACATCTGCGCGCTGGACGACGTGCTGACCCTCTGGGCGCTGGCCGGGGCCGCGCTGGTCAAGCCGTCGATGCAGGAGGCGCTGCGCGAAGAAGGGCGCCTGCAGTGAAGCCCGGCCGCTACTTCTGCCGGTCGCGCAGATCCGCCGCGATGCCGCCGAGCGCGTCCCAACGGCGGCGCGCTTCCTGGGCCGCGGCCGCATGCTCTGCCGACCGGCTGCGCCACCGCGCGAGCGCCAGGCGGGCGGCCGTGGCGGCATCGTGCGCAGCGGCGATCTCGCTCTGCACGATCAGCGCGAGGGCACGCTCGATGAGCTTCTCGTTCGGGACGCTTGCCACGGCGCAACCGTCCGCTCAGGCGAAGTCTTCGGCGAACATTGCGTCGAAGCCCGGCCGCGTCGAGACGACCGGCTGCTCGACCAGCTCCGAACGCAGCCGGGCGAACACGCGCGAGCAGTCGATGGCGGCGCGCAGCAGGTGCTTGGCGACCGCCATCTCGCTGATGTTCAGTTGCTGCGCGATTTCGGCGCGCGTGTGTCCGTAGGCGCGGAACAGCAGGAACACTTCGCGCCGGCGGGGCGGCAGCGTTTCGAGCGTCTCGACCACGCGCGCCAGCACCTGCTGCTGGGACGCGATGAATTCGCAGGAAGGCGCGACCTGGCGCGAGCCCGAGTTGAAATGCGTGCCGACCCAGTCCTGTGCCACCTTGCGGCGGCGCGCATCGTCCACGCACAGGTTGCGCGCCACGCGAAACAGCAGGGCGCGGGGCGACTCGATGCCGCCGGTGCCTTGTTGCGTGCCGTCCGGCGCCGCATCGTCGATGCGGATGCCGTTGTTCATCTTGAGCGCGTGCGCATACACGCGCTCGAAGCTGGATTGCGCGATGTCCGCCGCGTAGTGCGGGTCGCGCAGGTCGCGCGTCAGCTGCCGGCGCAAGTCCGCATAGTGGGCCAGCAGTTCCTGGACGATGTCGCGCATCCGATCGCCTTCTCGCAAGCATCAACGTGTGGGTTCCCTGGGCCGGCCACCGCCGCGCGATGCGGGGTGGCTGGGGCGATTGAATAAGAATTATTCTTATTGAAGTGTAACCTTAACCGCTTCTTAACGAAGCTGGAAAAGGCGCAGGAACCC
>NZ_JBFTPJ010000580.1:0-3882 GCF_056398445.1 Variovorax sp. 01T439_2 | reverse complement strand
GGCAGAGCACAAGGCGCCCGAGATCGGCCGCGAGCTCGATGCGCAGCACGAGATGGCCCAGGCCGATTTCGCCGAAGCCGTCGATGCGGCCATCGACGACGACATCGGCGACGACCTGCTGCGGCTGGTCTTCACCGCCTGCCACCCGGTACTTTCGACCGAGGCGCGCGTGGCGCTCACGCTGCGCCTGATGGGCGGCCTCGGCACCGACGAAATCGCGCGCGCCTTTCTCGTGCCCGAAGCCACCGTGGCGCAGCGCATCGTGCGCGCCAAGCGCACGCTGCTCGAAGCGCGCGTGCCCTTCGAGGTGCCGCGCCGGCATGAGCTCGAGGCGCGGCTCGCCTCGGTGCTCGAGGTGCTCTACCTGATCTTCAACGAAGGCTATTCGGCCACCGCCGGCGACGACTGGATGCGCCCCGCGCTCTGCGAGGAAGCCATGCGCCTGGGCCGCATCGTGGCCGAGCTCATGCCCGATGCCTCGGAAGTGCATGGCCTGGTGGCGCTGATGGAAATCCAGGCCTCGCGCACGGCCGCGCGCGTGGGCGCCTCGGGCGAGCCGGTGCTGCTGCTCGAGCAGAACCGCGCACGCTGGGACCACATGCTGACCCGCCGCGGCCTGGCGGCACTGGCGCGCGCCGAGGCGCTCGGCGGTGCCTTCGGCCCCTATGCGCTGCAGGCGGCCATTGCCGCCTGCCATGGCCGTGCGCGCACGGCCGAAGAAACCGATTGGCCGCGCATCGCCGCGCTCTATGACGCGCTGGCCGAGCTGTCGCCGTCGCCCATCGTCGAATTGAACCGCGCGGTGGCGCTCTCGATGGCGTTCGGGCCGGCCGCGGGGCTCGAAGTGGTGGACAGACTCGTGGGCGAACCGGCCTTGCAGGCCTACCACCTGCTGCCGGCGGTGCGCGGCGACCTGCTCTTGAAGCTCGGCTGCCGCGAGGAGGCGCAGAAGGAATTCGACCGCGCCGCCTCGCTCACGCGCAACACGCGCGAGCGGACCCTGCTGCTGGCGCGTGCGCGGGCCTGCGCGGCTGCGCAGGGCTGAAACTCCTCGCGGAGCCGGTGGCTGCTACGCCTTCGATGCCGAGGCCGAAGGCGAGCCAGGCAATCCGAACTGGTGCCAGGCGCGCCGCAGCTGCGTGTCCGAGCCGAAGCCCGAGATTTCCGCCGCCCGCGTCACGCTCGCGCCCGAGGCCAGCGCAAGCTGCGCGGCCGCCAGCCGCAGCCGTCGCAAATAGGCCAGCGGCGCCACGCCCGCGTGCTCGACGAACAGCCGCGTCAGGTGCCGCGCCGAGGTGTGGGCCACGTCGGCCATCCGCGGCACGCTCCAGTCGGCCTGGGGCTGCTCGCTGACGGCGTCCTGCACGCGGTGCAGCGCGGCATGCAGGTGGTTGCGGTAGGCCAGGAAGGGCGACAGCTCCGGATCGTGCGGGCCGCGCCGCTGCGCCACCACCATCGTCTGCGCCACCTGGGCGGCCAGCGCTTCGCCGCACACATCGGCGATGCGATGCAGCACCAGGTCGATGCCGGTGGTGACGCCCGCGCTGCTGTACACCGGCGGATCGATCACGAACACGCGGTTGGCGACCACCTCGCAGCGCGGCTCCACTGCGCGCAGTTCGTCCAGGTGATGGTGGTGCGTGGTCGCACGGCGGCCCGAAAGCGCGCCGGCATGCGCGGCCAGCAGCGCACCGGCGCAGACCGTGACCAGTTCGAGCCGGTCGCGTTCGAAGCGCTGGCCGCGCAGCCAGTGCAGCAGCTCCTGCGTCTCGGCGTTGTCGATCGGGATGGTGTCTCCGGGCAGCCCGACCAGCACGACCCAGGCCGGGCCATGCCATTGCGTCGGCAAGGGCGCGAGCCTGGCGAGCGCAACGCCGACCGACCCGATCGACGTGGGCCGCGGGCTGGCGAATTCGATCCCGAAGCGCTCGGGCTGGCCCGCCGCACGCAGCCGCTGGTTCGCGATGCGCAGCGCCTCGGCCGGGCCGGCCCAGTCGAGCACCAGGCTGCCCGGCAGCAGCACGAACACTACGCGGATGGGCTTTTGCTGCTGCTGGAGATCCATGCGTAGTCCATCTGGCGCGCGGTGCGTTCGGCCAGCGCGCGGCCGGCCAGCCGTTCGACCAGGTAAAGGCTCATGTCGATGCCCGCGCTGATGCCCGCGGAGCTGACGATGCGGCCGCTGTCGACCCAGCGCTCGTTTTCGTGCACGTCGAGCAAGGGGAACTGCTCGCGCAGGTCCGCGATGTCTTCCCAGTGCGTGGTGACGGCTTCGCGCACGGCCACGCCGCTTTTGGCGAGCAGGAAGACGCCGGTGCAGACCGAGGCGACCAGCTGCGCGCCGGCCGCGCAATCGGCGATCCAGCGCAGGGTGGCGGGGCTCGCCATCGGGGCATCGACCACGCCGCCGGGCACCACCAGCAGGTCGGCCCTGGGATCCGCGGCCAGGTCGTGGTCGGCCAGCAGGCGCAGGCCGGCGCGCGCCTGCACGGGCTGGTGGGCGCCCAGCGCCACCGAGGCGACCTCGAAAGGCGCCGGCGCACCGGCATTCATGCGCTGGCTCACGCGGCTCGCGGTGGTGAACACTTCGAACGGCCCCGCGAAGTCGAGGGCCTCGACGCCGTCGTAGGCGAGGATCAGTACGCGAAGGCTCATGCGGCCAAGCTTTCCGTGAGACGGGCGCTGGCGCGCTCGAGCGCCTGCGCCACGCTGCAGACGGTGGCGAACCGGCCGTCCAGCACGGCCGCCGTGCGCGCCTTGATGTCGGCCGCGGCAAGCGGCCGGCCGTCGGGCTGCGGCATGTCGAAGGTCAGCGTGGCCTCGGTCACGTAGTCGACCTCCCAGCCCAGGTCCGAGGCGTGGCGCGCGGTGGTTTCGCAGCATTGCTCGGTGCGGATGCCGCTCACGATCAGCCGGCCGATGCCCTGCTGCGTGAGCCAGATGTCGAGCCCGCTGTTGACCAGCGCGCTGTGGCGGTGCTTGGTGAAGGTGGCCGCCGCCTCGAACGGCGCCAGGCCTTCGATCGGCCGCACGAAGCCCGACTCGACCGCAAAGGGATGGCCTGCGGGGGCGGGACCATCGACGTGGAAGACGCGCACGATCGGAATGCCGGCCGCCAGGCAGCCCTCGATCAGCGCGTTCTGGGCGGCGAAATAGGGCTGCGCGACGTGTTCGGACCAGTAGGCGCGCTGGCGAAACGATTCCTGCGCATCGATCACAATCAGACAGGATTTCATGGCGTGGGCTCGAAGGGCAAAGTGGATGATGCCGCCTATTCTTCTGCGCCGCCAGCGCATGGTCCGCGCCGAAGCGGACCAGAACCGATCAAATCAGGACATCAGGGCTAAACCAGGCCTGCGGCCTGCAGCTCTTTCTTGAGGTACGCATAGAAAAGCGGCGCCGCCACCAGCCCGGCCGGGCCGAACACCGCCTCGGCCACGAACATCACTGCCAGCAGTTCCCACACCCGCATCTGCGTGCGGCTGCCGACCACCTTGGCGTTGATCACGTATTCGGCCTTGTGGATGATGATCAGGAACGCCAGGCAGGCCAGCGCCGTCACGGGCGACACCGACAGCGCCACCAGCGTGATCACCGAGTTGCAGACCAGGTTGCCGACGATGGGCACCAGGCCCGCCACGAAGGTCAGCGTGATCAGGGCCGGCGTGTAGGGCAGGTGAGGGCCCCAGAGCGGCATCAGGAACAGCAGGAAGATGGCGGTCAGCAGCGTGTTGAAGGCCGCGATCCAGAACTGCGCGGCCACGATCTGGCCGAAGGCCTCGCCGAAGATCGCGATGCGCCGGTGCAGCTGCGCGGCGAGCGGCCGGCGCTGCAGCGGCGAAGGCGCAATGGCCGCCAGCCCGCCCACGATGAGCCCCACGT
>NZ_JBFTPJ010000579.1:0-3886 GCF_056398445.1 Variovorax sp. 01T439_2 | reverse complement strand
GACTGACGTTGTGGAATTTCCGCTTGTCTCATTTTTCTTTTAGAAACGCTCAGGCGTGCGCTAGTGCACGGCATTCACGAGGAGCCCATCGGCTTCCCAGCCACCTCCCAGCGCCATGAATACGGCGACTTGATCCTCTGCCAACAGGGCCGCGGACGTTGCCAGAGCGGCTTCGCTGGCTGCCAGGGTGCGCTCGGCATCCAATGCTTCAAGCTGACCGGTCTTGCCGTTGACATAGAGCTTGCGCGCCTGCCGGGCGACGATGGCACTTTGCTCTTGCGCGGCCGAGAGCGCAGCATGACGTTCCAACTCGTGCGCGTAGACATCGAGCGCCGTTTCGACCTCGCGCAGTGCCGTCAGTACGGTCCCGTCGAAGCGGGCAGCGGCAACCCGGGTGGCCGCCTCGGCCTGCGCGATGCGAGCGCGGGCAACGCCGGTGTTGGGTAGCGTCCAGTTGATCAGCGGGCCCAGGCTGTAGCTGAGTGTTTCCCGGTTTCCAAATCTTGCCAAGAAGCCCGCCGAGCTGGCCGAGAGGCCCAGCGACACCTTGGGGTAAAGGTCGGCTGTTGCCACGCCGATGCGGGCGGTGGCGACGGCCAAGCTGCGTTCCGCTTGGCGAACGTCGGGCCGCCGTCGCAAAAGAGCCGCGCCGTCTCCTACCGGAAGCAGTCCTGCCAAGCGCGGCGGCTGCTCGCACGTGGCCACGGCCGCAGGGAAGTCGCGAGGTGCTGCGCCGGTCAGTGTTGCCAACCGGTACAACGCACCTTGGCGCTGGGCCCGAAGCGGCGGCAGCGCAGCACGTAGTTGTTCCAACTGGCCTTGCGCACGTGCAATGTCGATCTCCCCGACCTTGCCCCCTTGTTGAAGCCGCTCGGAGAGTCGGATCGCCTCTTCCTGCAGACGAACCGACTCCTGCGCTGCGCGCAAGCGATAGCCGCTTGAACATGCTTGCGCATAGGCATGTGCCACGCTGCCGGCCACGCTCACACGTACAAGGTCCAACGCCGCCTGCGCGGCGCCGGTGTCGGCCTCGGCCGCTTCGATGGCGCGGCGCAGTTGACCGAACAGGTCCAGTTGATACGACAAGGAAACCCCCGCGCTATATGTGCCGCGGCTGGGCGGTTCGTAGTCGCGCTGCAGGAGGCTCAAGCCCGAGACGTGCCCGAAGCCGGGACCACCGCTGGCCGCCGCCGTCGGCCTCTCATGTCCGTGCACCTCGGCTGCCAGCGCCTGGTCGCGCTCCAGGTTGGCCACAGCCTGCCGCAGGTCGGTGTTGTGTTCCAGCGCCTGTGCGACTAACGCGTCCAGCTGCCGGTCGTCGTAGAGCCTCCACCAGTGCGGCGGCAGAGCCGTGTCTGCCGCATGGCCGCCGGCAGATCGGAAGGTGCCTGCGGAGGCGGATTGCGCGAAAGACAAGGGGGCGGGAGGCACGTAGTCCGGTCCCACGGGCGCGTGGGCACAACCGGCGAGCAGCGCGCTTGTGGCCGCGACGGTGGCCAGAAGTCGATACACGGCAGTCATCCCCGGTTTTCCGAAGTTCGGGCCGTGACAGCCGTGGTCCGAGCGGTCTCGAGAATTTCAACGGTGACCGTCTGGCCTGCGACGAGACGGGTGCCAGACGACGTCTGGTCGAGCTTCACGCGCACGGGCACGCGCTGCGCGAGCCGCACCCAGTTGAAGGTGGGATTGACGCTGGGAAGCAGGTTGGTGCTGGTGCTGCGGTCGCGATCAGCGATGGCGGCGGCGATGCTTTCGACGGTGCCATCGAGCGCCGGGCCACCCATCGGCGTGACTCGCACACGGTCGCCCTGATGAATCCGAGCCAACTTGTTTTCCTCAAAATAGCCTTCGACATAGATGGAGTCCGCGTCGACCAACGCCATCACGGGGTGGCCGGCGCTCGCATAGGCGCCCTGGCGCAGGTCGAGGTTGGTGACCAGCCCCGCGGTGGGTGCGCGCACCTGGGTGCGCTCCAGGTTCAACGTCGAGGTATTCAACGCGACCTGCGCCTGCCGCAACGCCGCTTCGGCAGCTTGAAGTGCCCCTTTGGCCTGGTCCACCTTCAGGCGCGACTGCTCGCGAGCTTCCAGCGAGATCAAATCGCCCAGGTTGGAATTGCGCTGGCTCTCGCGCTGCGCCTGTGCGAGCGTGATGCGCTGGTTGCTGATCGCGATGCGCTGCGTCGCGACGGCGGCCTGGGCCTGCTCTCGCGCCAGCTCGAAGCGGGCCTTGTCCACCGAGAACAGCAAGGCGCCAGCGGCAACGGACTGGTTGTCGTGCACCGCCACATTCGCGACCATGCCAGACACGTCAGGAGCGACTTGCACGACATTGGCCCGCACGCGTCCGTTGCGTGTCCACGGGGCGAGTTCATAGTGGTCCCAGAGGCGCCAGCCTGCCCAGCCGGCTGCAGCCACCATCAGCACGGTGACCAACAGACGAACGACGGGACGGGCAGGACGGGAAGTCCAGATGGGCAAGGGAAGGGCGTCAGATTTCATGGGTTCAAGCGGTCCGGATTTCAGGACGAGGCGGCGGTTGCGCCGGTGAGAGAAGCCAAGGTGCAGAGCACCAGGGCGTACAGCGCCAGGTCAAACAGGGCGGGGTGCCAGATCCATCGGTAGGCACCGACGATGGCCAGCAGGCGGCGCGTTGCCCAGGAGCACGGCAGCGCACCGGCTGCCAGCAGCAAAAGCCAGGGCAACTGCACGCCCAAAAAGTTGACTTCGATCATGGTTGGAGCGCAGGCAGAGCGGTTGGAAAGAGGTTGCGTCGAAGGCCCACGAGTGCCGCGACGGCAGGCCGCTCGGCGCCCGCCGTCAGGGCGTCAAGCAACAGCCGATCGATATGCGGCCGCAGCGAGGCATGACGCGGTGGCGCGCCTGCCACATGGGCGCGGAAGACGAGGGCCAATTCCCTGAAGAGGTGACTGACGGGTTCTTCCGCAAGGCGGCCGCGATGCCGCTGCAGCGCAGCGATGTCTGCCCCCAGACGCAGTTCGCGAAGCGCGCGGTGTGCCGCGGTCTGGACCGCTTCGGGACCGTCGGGCGCCACGCGCGGCGCCAACAGCGCCATCCTGTCGAGCATGCGTGAGCCAAAGGCGTCTCGGGCGGATGCGTCCTGCGGATGGGCAGCCAGATCGGCAAGGTCGTGCCATGTCGCGCGGCGTATGCGCTTGGCCGTCCAGTCACGCCCCACGCTGCGCATGAGAGCGGTGACGCGGGCCGCGATCACCGCACCCACGAACAAGGCCAGGTTGGAACTGATGAAGCTCACCCAATCGGCGGCGGCCGTATCTTGAAGGGCGAGCGTTCCGGCGACACCGAAGAACATGCCAAGGACCGACAAGGAACTGGCCGGCCGTGCCATGTAGCACCCGACCACCAAGAACACAGGCGCGATGCACAGCACCAGCATGCCGAAGTCATGTGCCAGCGGCATGACCCCCAGGACATAAAAAGCCGACACCGGCAACGACCACAACAGCGCCGTGATGAACTTGTGCATGGCAGGCACCGGATCGTCCATGGTGGCGAAGAAGCTGCAAAAGACGGCAGTGCCCATGGCCATGGCCGATCCGAAGGGCCAGCCCGTCGCAATCCACAGCGCGCACGAGAGGCAGGTGCCCAACACCGCAGTGATCGCCGACCGCAGCGCAAGCCCTCTGTCCAGGTGAAGCACCCTGCGATCCAGGGCCACGGTGCGCCGCAACGGCACCGCGTTCCCGGCAATGCCGGCGTCGATATCGTTGCGCAACGTGGTGCAGGCCTCCCAGTGCGCGACCAGATCCTCCAGGCGGGTTGCCAGATCGATGCGCAGCGCGCGGATCCACGGCGAAGCGGCGGGACCGTCCGCGATGGCGCGAAAGGCGACGCGCGCTTTATCC
>NZ_JBFTPJ010000578.1:0-3888 GCF_056398445.1 Variovorax sp. 01T439_2 | reverse complement strand
CTGAACAACAGCGCCGAAACCAACAGCGCCGAAATCAAGAACGCCCCGGACAAGTGACCGGAGGGTAAACACAATGGCCCTGCAGCACATCCCGCCCATCCAGTGCCTGCTGACCTTCGAGGCCGTGGCGCGGTTGCGGCATGYGGGCCGCGCGGCCGACGAGCTGTGCGTCACCGCCAGCGCCGTGAGCCACCGCATCCGCCAGCTCGAGGCGCACGTGGGCTTCAAGCTCTTCGGCCGCGGCGACTTCAGCCTCACGGCCGACGGCGCCGCCTACCTTGCCAACGTGCGCACCGGCCTTGCTGCGCTGCAGGCCACGCCGCTCGGCAACGCGGCGACGCGCGCCACGCGCCTGCGCATCGCCGTCACGCCCACCTTCAGCCGCGTGTTCCTGATGCCGCGGCTCGAGCTGTTCCGCAACATCTACCCCGACATCGAGCTGGTGCTGCAGGTGTCCATTCCGCTGCTCGACGTCACGGCCGAGCAGGCCGACCTCGAGGTGCGCTACGGCAGCGGCGCGTACGCCGATTGCGAACACCGCCTGCTGCTCGATGAAGAGGTGCTGCCCGCCTGCAGCCCGAGCTACCTCAACGAATTCGGCCCCTTCGACGGCTTTTGCACCGCGGCGGAGATTGCCAGCGCGCGGCTGATCCGCAGCCCGCTCGAGCCCTGGGGCACCTGGTTCGCAAGCTGCGGCCTCGACCAGCCCGAGCCGCACGTCGGCTCGCAGTTCAACGACCTGGGCCTGGTCTATGACGCCGCGGCCAGCGGCTTTGGCGTGGCGCTGGTGCGCCAGAAGATGGGCGCCGCCTGGTTCGAATCGGGCCGGCTGGTGCCACTGTCCGACCGGCCCGTGCCCTCGCCGCACCGCCACACCATCTGCTGGCAGCCCGGCACGCTCGATCGCTGGGAATGCGCGGCGTTTGCGGACTGGCTCGCGCAGAGCCTGCGCTGAAGAACCGGCGGCCGGCCGGCTGCCCCATCCGGCAGAGTTCTATCGGCAAAGTTCTCTCAAGCGCCGCGCAAAAAAGCTTCAACCCGGCCGCGCCGCATTTTGCGTAGAGTGCAGGGCACCAAGAGAGACATCATGAACGCGCCGCTCACCGCCGCCCAGCACGATTCGCTGCTGCAAAAAAAAACCGACCGCCAGTCGCAGATCGTGCGCGCCCTGCAGGCCCACCTGCCGGCCCACGCGCTGATCTGGCACGCCGAGGACACCACGCCCTACGAGTGCGACGGCCTCACCGCCTACCGCCAGCGCCCGCTGGTGGTGGCCCTGCCCGAGACCGAGGCGCAGGTGGCGGCCGTGCTCAAGACCTGCCACCAGCTCGGCGTGCCCGTGGTGGCGCGCGGTGCGGGCACCGGGCTTTCGGGCGGCGCCATGCCGCATGCGCTGGGCTTGACGCTGTCGCTCGCCAAGTTCAACCGCATCCTGAAGATCGACCCGGTGAGCCGAACGGCCGTGGTGCAGTGCGGCGTGCGCAACCTCGCCATCAGCGAAGCCGCCGCGCCCTTCAACCTCTACTACGCGCCTGATCCGTCGAGCCAGATCGCCTGCACCATCGGCGGCAACGTGGCCGAGAACTCGGGCGGCGTGCACTGCCTCAAGTACGGTCTCACCTTGCACAACGTGCTGGGCGTGCGCGGCTTCACGGCCGAAGGCGAGCCCATCGAGTTCGGCGGCGAGGCGCTCGACGCGCCGGGCCTGGACCTGCTCGCGCTGGTCATCGGCAGCGAAGGCATGCTGGCCGTGACCACCGAGGTCACCGTCAAGCTGGTGCCCAAGCCGCAGGTCGCGCGCTGCATCATGGCCAGCTTCGACGACGTTCGCAAGGCGGGCGATGCGGTGGCCGCGGTGATTGCGGCCGGCATCATTCCCGCGGGGCTCGAGATGATGGACAAGCCGATGACCGCCGCCGTCGAGGACTTCGTGCACGCGGGCTACGACCTCGACGCCGCCGCGATCCTGCTGTGCGAATCCGACGGCACCGCCGAGGAAGTGGAAGAAGAAATCGGCCGCATGACGGCCGTGCTGCGCTCCTGCGGCGCCACCGCCATTGCGGTGAGCAGCAGCGAGGAAGAGCGCATGAAGTTCTGGAGCGGCCGCAAGAACGCCTTCCCCGCCTCGGGCCGCATCAGCCCCGACTACATGTGCCTCGACTCCACCATTCCGCGCAAGCGCCTGGCCGACATCCTGCTGGCCATCCAGCAGATGGAGAAGAAGTACGGCCTGCGCTGCTGCAACGTGTTCCACGCGGGCGACGGCAACCTGCATCCGCTGGTGCTGTTCGATGCCAATGACCCCGACGAGCTGCACCGCTGCGAACTCTTCGGCGCCGACATCCTCGAGACCAGCGTGGCCATGGGCGGCACCGTGTCGGGCGAGCATGGCGTGGGCGTGGAAAAGCTCAACAGCATGTGCGTGCAGTTCACCGCGGCCGAGAACGAGCAGATGTCCGGCGTCAAGCGCGCCTTCGATCCGGCCGGCCTGCTGAACCCCGGCAAGGTGATCCCGACGCTGCAGCGCTGCGCCGAATACGGCAAGCAGGTGGTGCGCGGCGGCCGGCTGCCGCATCCCGAGCTGCCGCGCTTCTGAGAACCACGACAAGAAAAGCAGCACAGACCATGGAGCCCGCCCTCCGCCAGATCGCCGAACGCATTCGCGCCGCGGCCGCCGATGCCACGCCGCTTCGCATCCGCGGCGGCGGCACCAAGGATTTCTACGGCGAGGCGTTGCAAGGCGACGTTCTCGACACCACGGCGCTCGCAGGCATCACGAGCTACGAGCCGAGTGAACTCGTCGTCACCGTGCGCGCCGGCACACCGCTCGCCGAACTCGAAGCCGCATTGGCCGAGAAGGGGCAGTGCCTGCCCTTCGAGCCGCCACACTTCGCCAGCAACAGCACGGTGGGTGGCATGGTCGCCGCCGGCTTGAGCGGCCCCGCGCGCGCCAGCGTGGGCGCGGTGCGCGACTACCTGCTCGGTGCCACGTTGGTCAACGGCCGTGGCGACATCCTGAGCTTCGGCGGGCAGGTGATGAAGAACGTCGCAGGCTACGACGTCTCGCGCGTACTCGCGGGATCGCTCGGCACGCTGGGCGTGATCGCCGAGGTCAGCCTCAAGGTGCTGCCGGTCGCGCCCGCCGAGGCCACACTGGAATTCGCCTGCAGCCAGGCCGATGCGCTGCGCCTGCTCAACGAATGGGGCGGCCGGCCGCTGCCGCTGAATGCGAGCTGCTGGTTCGAACAGGCGGGCACCGGCATCCTGCAGTTGCGCCTGCGCGGCGCGGTCGCGGCGGTGGAAGCCGCGTGCGCGCATCTCGGCGGCGAGCGCAGGGACAACGCGCAGGCCGCGGCGCACTGGCAGGCGCTGCGCGACCAGCAGCTGCCGTGGTTCGGCACGGGCGCGAACGCACTGTGGCGCCTGTCGGTGCCGCAGACCGCATCGGCGCTTGCATGGGATGGCGATGGCGCCGCGCCGCTGGTCGAATGGCATGGCGGGCAGCGCTGGTACCAGGCGCCRCCCGCGCAGGCCGCGCGCATCCGCGAAGCTGCGCATGCGGCCGGCGGGCACGCCACGCTGTTCCGCATGCCTGCAGGCCAGGCCGCGGACAGCCGCGTGCCGCGCTTCGATGCATTGAGCGCGCCCGTAGCCCGCATCCACCAGGCGCTGATGCACGAATTCGATCCGCACCGCATCTTCGATCGTGCACGGCTGCTCGCCGGCGCATAGATAAAAAACCAAGAACACCCGCGATGCAAACCGAACTCGCCCCCGAATTCCGCGGCACCGACGAAGGCCGCGAGGCCGAAGCCATCCTGCGCAAGTGCGTGCACTGCGGCTTCTGCACCGCCACCTGCCCCACCTACCAGCTGCTCGGCGACGAGC
>NZ_JBFTPJ010000577.1:0-3894 GCF_056398445.1 Variovorax sp. 01T439_2 | reverse complement strand
CCGCGGTGAGGGCCAGCAGCACGGCGGCCACGGCCAGCGTTCCCTTGGGAAAGCGCAGCACCAGTTCCAGCGCGGGCCGGTAGGCCGCCATGAGCAAGCGGTTCACCGGGTTGGAAGCTTCATGCGGAATGCGCCCGCGGACCAGATAGCCCATGAGCACCGGAATCAGCGTGACCGACAGGCCCGCCGCGGCCGCCATGGCGTAGGTCTTGGTGAAGGCCAGCGGCGAGAACAGCCGCCCCTCCTGCGCCTCGAGCGAGAACACCGGCACGAAGGACAGCGTGATCACCAGCAGTGAGAAGAACAGCGCCGGCCCCACCTCCACGGACGCATCGGCCACCAGCTGCCAGCGCTCGGCCACCGCGGGCGGCCGTCCGTGCGCGGCCTCGAAGGCCTCGATGTGCTTGTGCACGTTCTCCACCATGACGATCGCGCCGTCCACCATCGCGCCGATGGCGATCGCGATGCCGCCCAGCGACATGATGTTGGCGTTGACCCCTTGCCAGTGCATGACGATGAACGCGGCCAGCACGCCGATGGGCAGCGCCACCACCGCGACCAGCGCCGAACGCAGGTGGAACAGGAACACCGCGCAGACCAGCGCCACCACGATGAACTCCTCGACGAGCTTGGAGCGCAGGTTCTGCACCGCGCGGTCGATCAGCAGCGAGCGGTCGTAGGTGGGTACGATCTCCACGCCCGGTGGCAGGCCCGGCTTGAGTGCCTCGAGCTTCGCCTTGACGGCCTCGATGGCCGTGCGCGCGTTCTTGCCCGATCGCATGACGACCACGCCGCCGGCCACTTCGCCTTCGCCGTCCAGCTCGGCGATGCCGCGGCGCATCTCGGGGCCGATCTGCACGGTGGCCACGTCGCGCAGCAGCACCGGCGTGGCGCCGGTCACCGCGAGCGGGATGGTCCGGAAATCATCGAGCGAGCGCAGGTAGCCGCGCGAGCGCACCATGTACTCCGCCTCGGCAAGCTCCACCACCGAGCCGCCCGAGGCCTGGTTGGCCTTCTGCAGGGCCTCCACCACTGCCGCCTGCGTGATGCCGAGCGCGCGCATGCGGTCGGGGTCGAGCACCACCTGGTACTGCCGCACCATGCCGCCGATGCTGGCCACCTCGGCCACGTCGGGCACGGTCTTGAGCTCGAACTTGAGGAACCAGTCGTTGAGCGCGCGCAGCTGCCCGATGTCGCGCGTGCCCGTGCGGTCGACCAGCGCGTACTCGTAGACCCAGCCCACGCCCGTCGCGTCGGGGCCGAGCGATGCGCTCGCGCCTGCGGGCAACCTGGCCTGCACCTGGTTGAGGTACTCCACCACGCGCGAGCGCGCCCAGTACGGATCGGTCTTGTCGTCGAACAGCACATAGACGAACGAGTCGCCGAAGAACGAATAGCCGCGCACGGTTTTGGCGCCGGGCACGCTGAGCATGGTGGTGGTGAGCGGATAGGTGACCAGGTCCTCGACCACCTGGGGTGCCTTTCCGGGGTAGGGCGTGCGGATGATGACCTGCGTGTCCGAGAGATCGGGCAGGGCATCGAGCGGCGTATGCGCCACCGACCACCCCCCCGCGGCCACCAGGAACAGGGTCGCGATCAGCACCAGGAAGCGGTTGCCGACCGACCAGCGGATCAGGGCGGCGATCATTTCGTGGCGCCCGATTGCAGCCGCTGGATGGAGACCAGCTCGTAGCCCATGGCGCCGCCTTCCCTGAACTCGAAGCGCACCGGGTCGCCCGGCTTGATCTCGGGGAATGCACTGGGCGCGGCCTTGCCGAAGCCCATCGTCATCGCGGGCCACTGGAGTGACGCGATTGGCCCATGCGAAATGGTGATGCCGTCGGGCGCCACGCTCTCGACCTTGCCTTCGGCCTGGTGAGTCACCACGGCCGGTGCCGGGGCGCTTGCGCCCGGTGCGGCCGCGGGTGCCGCCATGTTGCCGAGCACCGAGCGCAGCCGCGCCTCCGAGTCGATCAGGAACTGGCCGCTGGCCACCACCTGCTCGCCTTCGGACAGGCCCGAGACGACCTCGGTGTCGTCGCCCAGGTCCGCGCCCGTCGATACGTCGCGCGGCTCGAAGGCGCCGTCGGCCTTGCGCACGATGACGACGGCGCGCCGGCCGGTGCGGATCACCGCCTCCGAAGGCACCACCAGCCGGCTGCTCGCGGGCCCCGCCACCTGCAGCCGCAGCAGCATGCCAGGCGTGAGTTTTCCCTTGGTGTTGTCGACCTCGAAGCGGGCTTTCAGGGTACGGGTGGCGGTGCTGATCTCGGGCAGGATCTCGTCGAGCGCACCGTCGAACGACTGCGACGCGTCGGCCTGCAGAACGGCCTTGGCCTTCTGCCCGCGCGCGAGGCCAAGCGCCTGCGCCTCCGGAATCTCGGCCACCGCCCAGACCTTCTGCAGGCCCGCGATGCGGAACAGCGTCATGCCGGGCGTGACCGCGACGCCTTCGCGCACGCCCAGCTCGGCCACCACGCCATCGACCGGCGCGGTGAGCACATAGCGCGCCTGCGCTGTGCCGGTCTCCTCGCTGCGCCGGATGAGTTCGGCGGGAATCGACAGCGCCCGCATGCGGTCGCGGGCCGCCGCAACGAGATCGGGCGAAACGCCCGCGCGCCTGAGCGCAAGCCACTCGTTCTGCGGCCCGAGCCAATCGGGCGCGAAGAGTGTGGCCAGGGCCTGGCCCTTGCGCACGCGCTCCATCGGTGCGCGAACCGACAGGCGCTCGACGTAGCCGGCCACGCGGGTCTGCACCGCGGCATTGAGCCGTTCGTCGAACTGCACGGAACCGATGGCTTCGAACGAGGACGACGCGTCGGTGCGCCGCACCTTCGCATACCGGATGCCGAGGTTCTGCTGCGCGGCGGGGCTGATCTTCACGCCCGCGTCGCCAGCCGCACCGGTGGCGTTGTCGGCATACACGGGCACGAGTTGCATGTCCATGAACGGCGACTTGCCGGGCTTGTCGAAGYGCGGGCCGGGCACCATCGGGTCRTGCCAGTAGAGGACCTTGCGGCCATCGGGAGCGGCGGCCGCGGTCGGCGCATCCGCGGCCTGGCCCGTCTTGCGGCCCAGGTAGAAGGCACCCGTGGCGAGCAGCAGGGCGGCCAGCAGCGACACGCCCGCGGTGAGTTGTCGGTTCATTGCGCCACCTCGGCAGTGAGCGGGCGGAAGGCCAGTAGGATTCGGGCCCGCGTGAGATCGCGCTGCAGCGCCAGCAGCTTGCGCTGCGCTTCGAGCTCGGCATGCCGCGCCTCGAACGGCGCAGCGAGGCTCGCCTGGTTGGAGCGGTAGGCCGCCATCGCGGCGGCCGTCCTCTGGCCGGCGGGAACGACGACACCGGCGCGATAGCGCTCGATGCGCTGCCGCAGGCGCTCGGCATCGCTCGCGAGTGCGCGGTATTCGGCACCGGCGGCGCGGGTGGCCTCGGCCAGATCGGCTTCGGCCTTCTCGACCAGCGCCAGCCTGGCGGCGGTGTCGCGGTCCTGCCGTTCGCCGGGTGCCACGGGCAGCGGAATGCTCACGCCGACCGACACCATGTCGGAATAGCCGGTGCGCTGGCCGTAGGCCAGCTCCCAGGTCCAGTTGGGCTTGCGGTTGGACGCCGTGACCGCCGCCGCCTGCCGGGCCACGTCGACGTCGCGCTGCCGCGCGGCCACCGTGGCGTGCCCGGCCACATAGGCGTCTTCACCGGGCAAGGGAAGCTCGCCGACGGGCATCAGCTCGCCGGGTTGCACCCCCACCCAGCGTTCGAGCGCCACGCGCGCGGCGTCCTGCTGCTGCCGGATGTCCGCCGCCTCGTCCTCCGAGACGCCCTTTGCACCTGCCATTGCCAGCGCCTCCTGGCTGCTGCCGGCGGCCGACGACAGGCGCGCACGCGAAGCCTCCAGC
>NZ_JBFTPJ010000576.1:0-3895 GCF_056398445.1 Variovorax sp. 01T439_2 | reverse complement strand
CGCCCACGCCCATGACGGCATTGCGCAGGCCCATGCTCAGCGACGAGCCGACCACGGTCTGGACCAGCGTGGTGTCGGCCGTGAGGCGCGACAGCACTTCGCCGGTCTGGGTGGTCTCGAAGAACACCGGGCTCTGGCGCAGCACGTGGCCGTAGACCGCGTTGCGCAGGTCGGCCGTGACGCGTTCGCCGAGCCAGCTCACCGTATAGAAGCGCGCCGCCGAAAAGAGGCCGAGCGCCACGGCCACGGCAAACAGGGCGCCGAAGTGCTCGCGCAGCGCCATGGTCTGCGCGCCCTTGTCGGCGCTCACCAAGCCGCCGTCGATCAGGCTGCGCAGCGCCAGCGGAAACACCAGCGTGGTGACGGCGGCCATCACCAGGAAGATGCCCGCCAGCACGATCTGGACGCGGTAGGGCCGAAGAAAAGGGCTCAGGCCCGACAGCGATCGGGGCGAGCCCTTGGCCGGTGAAGACAGAGGGGAAGAAGCCATGGCGCGGATTCTACCGACCCTTGCCATCGCAAAGGTGGCCTTGACAATAATTGCCCAGACAATTAATATTCCGACCCATGAGCGATGCAGACAATCCGCAACTCCCGCCAGCCTCCGGCGACGCCGGGCGCCGGCCGGTCGATTTCTACCGTGCCGAGGACTACAAGGCCGAGGAAAGCATCGGGTATTTGATGCGCCGCATCCTCAGCGCGGTGGCCCAGGCGGTAGAAACCCGTATGTGCGAGCCCGGTGGTCCCACTTTTCCGCAATGGTTGCCGCTGTACAAGCTGCATGTCGGCGCTGCCACCACGGTGGCCGAACTGGCCCGGGCCTGCGAGCTCGACGCGGGTGCCATGACGCGCCTGCTCGACCGCCTCGAGGCCAAGGGCCTGTGCCGCCGCGTGCGTTCGCTGGAAGACCGGCGCGTGGTCAACATCGAGCTCACCGAGGAAGGCCGCGCCGCCGCCCAGGAGGTGCCGTACGTGCTGAGCCGCGTGCAGAACGAGCACCTGGCGGGCTTCACCAAGGAGGAGTGGGAGCAGCTCAAGGGCTACCTGCGCCGCATTCTCGACAACGCCCAGGCCCTGGCGGCCCGTGGAGATAAAAATGACTGAATCCCTTGCCGCGCGCGCCTTGCGCCGCACCCCTGTTGTTGCCGCCGTGCTGCTTGTGGCCGCGCTGGCCGGCTGCGCCGACATGGCCGGCATCGGCTCCGAGGCCCGGCTGCGCGACGCCGCGTCGCTCGGCCTTGCCGCGGACCGCAGCGCCGCCGYCGTGCCGGCCGTCGAGCGCCAATGGTGGCTCGCCTTTGGCGATGCGCAGCTCAACACGCTGATCGACCAGGCCGTGGCCGGCAATCCGAACCTGCAGGTGGCGCGGGCGCGGCTCGCGCGCGCGCAGGCCTCGGCGGACATCGCCGAGTCGGCACTGAAGCCCAAGGTCAACGGCGAACTCGACCTCAAGCGCCAGAAGTTCAACAGCAACTACATCTATCCCGCGCCGCTCGGCGGCTCCACGCAGAACATCGGCCTGCTGCAGCTCGGCGCGAGCTGGGAGCTCGACTTCTTCGGCAAGAACCGCACCGCGCTCGAAGCCGCCATCGGCGCCGCCAACGCCGCGGCGGCCGACGCCGATGCCGCGCGCGTGCTGCTGGCCAGCAACGTGGCGCGCAGCTACTTCCAGTGGGCGCGCCTGAACGAGCAGCTCGGCGTGGCGCGGCGCACGCTCGCCCAGCGCGAGGAAACGCTCAAGCTGGTGCATGACCGCGTGTCCGCGGGCCTCGATACCCGCCTCGAGCTGCGCCAGAGCGAAGGCGGCCTGCCCGAAGCGCGCCAGCAGATCGAAGCCCTCGACGAGCAGATCGCGCTGCAGCAGCATGCGCTCGACGCGCTCGTGGGCCAGCCCGACGTGTCCGCATCGCTCAAGCCGCCGATGCTCGAAGCCGTCAAGCCGATGGCGCTGCAGGCCAGCATTCCGGCCGACCTGCTGGGCCGCCGCGCCGACATCGCCGCCGCGCGCTGGCGCGTCGAGGCCGCCACCAGCGACGTGGCCAACGCCAAAACCCAGTTCTATCCCAACGTGAACCTCACGGCCTTCGCCGGCTTCCAGAGCCTGGGCTTCGGCAAGCTGCTCAAGTCGGGCAGCGAGCAGTGGGGCGTGGGCCCCGCGATCCACCTGCCGATCTTCGAAGGCGGCCAATTGCGCGCCAACCTGCGCGGCAAGGCGGCCGACCTGGACGCCGCGATCGAGAGCTACAACGCCACCGTGCTCGACGCGGTGCATGACGCGGCCGACCAGGTGTCCAGCGCCCAGTCGATCACGCGCCAGCAGGCCGAGCAGCGCGCCGCGCAGGCCGCCGCCGAAGGGGCTTACGACATCGCCGTGCAGCGCTATCGCGCGGGCCTGGGCAACTACCTCAACGTGCTGACCGCCGAAACCGCCGTGCTCGCGCAGCGCCGGCTGGCGGTCGACCTGGCCGCACGCGCGCTCGACACGCAGGTGGGCCTGGCGCGCGCGCTCGGCGGCGGCTGGCAGCCGCCGGCAACCGCCACCGCCGCGGCCACCGCTTCACCTGCCGCATCGAACTGAACTGAACCGACTTTTTTCGTCTTCGGAAAGAACTCCATCATGAGCGACAACAACACTCCGACGCCCGCTGCAGCCAACGCTTCCGCAGCTCCCGAAGCACCCGCCGGCAACGGCAAGCGCCGCCGCGCACTGACCACGCTGGCGGCCGTGGTGATCGTCGCCGGCGGCGGCTGGGGCCTCTACGAATGGCTGGTGGCCAGCCACTACGAGGACACCGACAACGCCTACGTGCAGGGCAACGTGATCCAGATCACGCCGCAGATCGGCGGCACCGTCATGGCCATCAATGCCGACGACACCGACTTCGTGAAGGCCGGCCAGCCGCTGGTGCAGCTGGACCCCGCCGATGCGAAGGTGGCGCTCGAGCAGGCCGAGGCCGCGCTCGCGCAGGCCGTGCGCCAGGTGCGCACGCTCTATGCCAACAACGGTTCGCTGGCCGCGCAGATCGCGCTGCGCCAGGCCGACATCGTCAAGGCGCAGAGCGACATCGCCAAGGCGCAGGACGACCTGCAGCGCCGCCGCGCGCTGTCGGGCAACGGCGCGGTCTCCAAGGAAGAACTCAACCACGCCGAGACGGCGCTGGACAATGCCCAGAGCCAGCTCGCCGCCGCGCAGGCCGGCGTGGTGGCCGCGCGCGAAGCGCTGGCCAGCAACCAGTCGCTGACCGAGGGCACCAGCGTGGSCCAGCACCCGAGCGTGCTGGCGGCCGCCGCCAAGGTGCGCGAGGCCTACCTGGCCACGCAGCGCGTCGCGCTGCCGGCGCCGGTCGACGGCTACGTCGCCAAGCGCACCGTGCAGCTCGGCCAGCGCGTGGCGGCCGGCACGCCGATGATGTCGATCGTGCCGCTGAACCAGCTGTGGGTCGACGCCAACTTCAAGGAAGTGCAGCTGCGCAACATCCGCATCGACCAGCCCGTGAAGCTCAGGGCCGACGTCTACGGCAAGAAGGTGGAATACACCGGCAAGGTCGCGGGCCTGGGCGTGGGCACCGGCAGCGCGTTTGCGCTGCTGCCCGCGCAGAACGCCACCGGSAACTGGATCAARGTGGTGCAGCGCGTGCCCGTGCGCATCGCGCTCGACCCCGAGCAGCTCAAGGCCAACCCGCTGCGCATCGGCCTGTCGATGGACGCCGAGATCGACATCTCGCAAAGGAGCGGCAAGATGCTGGCCGACGCGCCGCGCCCCACCGCCATCTCGCAGACGCAGGTCTACAGCAAGCTCGACCAGGGCGCCGACGCCGAGGTCGACCGCATCGTGGCCGCCAACCTGGGCCGCGGCGCACCGGCCGCCTCTGCGGCGCCGGCACCGGCTGCGGGC
>NZ_JBFTPJ010000575.1:0-3899 GCF_056398445.1 Variovorax sp. 01T439_2 | reverse complement strand
ATCCTGATGATCTCGGACGAGTTCGCCGAATACGGCATTCCCAGCGCCAGGACGCTGGGCGGCACTGCGGTGACGCTGCACCTGCACGTGGACGATGCCGACGCCGTGGTGGCGCGTGCCGTGGCGGCCGGCGCCACGCTCGACATGGCGCCGCAGGACCAGTTCTACGGCGAGCGATCGGGCGTGTTCCGCGATCCCTTCGGCCATCGCTGGAACGTGGGCCACAGCATCGAGAAGCTGACGCCGGAGGAAATGCAGCGGCGCTACACCGCGATGTTCGATTCCGAGGGCGCCTAGGCACCGACCGTCCGGAATATCAGCCCGCGGGCTTCGAGACTTGTCCGCGCAGCGGCGAACGGCGATGCCCGCGCTTCCTGGCCGCTCCCACCTCCTTCGAGATGGACGAGACCACCGCAGCCCATTCCTCCGGACTAAGCAGCAGCGCCGTATGCGAATGCAACAGCGTGTCTTCCTTGTCCAGATGCGCGGACATCAATTGCCGGTGCTGCCGCAGCAGCGCGTCGGCGTCCACGTCCGCGCCCGTGTTGTCGCCGGATTCGGCGCTCGCGAGCAGGATCTTTGCCTGTGCAAGGAGGCCGCTGCAGCGCTCGCTCTCCGAATCGAGCTGGTCGAGAAGCCCGTCGGCCTCGCTCGACCTGCCGCGCAGCATGTTCAGCATGACAACGCCCTTGGGGCGGTGCGTTGTTTCTTCGAAGGCCTGAAGGCGCTCGATGGCTTCGATGGCCGACCTTGCCTGCTGCCGGACGCCCGCTTCGCCCCCTGCCTTCATCGCCGTTTCAAGGCGAGCCAGCAGCTCCCGGGTGCGAACGTGCTCGGCGCGCAAGATGGCCCACGCGCATTCGGCCGCCAACATGCTTCACTCCTTCGAAGCCGCGAACGGCTCCAAGCTTGCCTGTGAACTTGAGGCTTTAACGCTATGGTTCTACGCCGTTGCGGCGGCTGCTGCAAGCCGCGCCGGCGCAGATGCGCGCTGCGCCTACAGCGTGGCGGCCCGAATGCCGATAAGGCGCTGCCGCAGGCGCAGCAGCGGGGTCGGTCAGACCGACCACTTCTCCAGCAGCTTCTCGGCGCCGAGCGAGTCGTAGCCTTCGAAGGGCTGGTGGATCCACGGGTTGGTCGGCAGGTACTCGACCGAGTAGTCGGGCGTGAAGGTCGACAACGCCTTGGTCCAGATCACCGCGCTGCGCAGTTCGGTGATCGGCTTGTAGTTGTTGCGCAGCATGTCCATCACCGCATGCAGCGTGTGGCCCGAGTCGGCCAGGTCGTCCACCAGCAGCACCCTGCCGGCGATCTCGCCCTTGGGCGTGGTGATGAAGCGCGCGATGTCCAGGTGCCCCTGCACCGTGCCGGCGTCGGCGCGGTAGGAGCTGGTCGACATGATCGCCAGCGGCTTGTCGAAGATGCGCGAAAGCACGTCGCCGGGCCGCATGCCGCCGCGCGCGAGGCACAGGATGGTGTCGAACTGCCAGCCCGACTGGTGGATCTTGATCGCGAGCTTCTCGATCAGGTTGTTGTACTCGTCGTAGCTGACGTAGAGATGCTTGCCGTCTTCGGTCAACATGGTGGGGGTTCGTTCCTGTTCAGTCCGCGAGATAGGGGTGGCGCATCATGATCGTGTGGTCGCGATCAGGGCTCGTGGAAACCATGTGGATGGGCACGCCCGTGATCTGCTCGATGCGCTGCAGGTAGAGCCGTGCATTCACGGGCAGCTTCTCGTACTGCGTGACGCCGACGGTGCTCTCGCTCCAGCCTTCGAGGGTCTCGTAGATGGGCGTGCAGCGCTCGATCTCGTCGGCGCCCATGGGCAGGATGTCGGTGGTCTCGCCGTCGAGCTCGTAGCCGGTGCACAGCTCGAGCTTCTCGAGCCCGTCGAGCACGTCGAGCTTGGTGATGCACAGGCCCGACAGGCCGTTGACCTGCGCCGAGCGCTTGAGCAGCGCGGCGTCGAACCAGCCGCAGCGGCGGCTGCGGCCCGTGGTGACGCCCTTTTCGGCGCCCACGGTGCTCATGTGGTAGCCCGGCGTGCCCGGCGTGGCCCAGTCGAGTTCGGTCGGGAACGGACCGCCGCCCACGCGCGTGCAGTAGGCCTTGGTGATGCCCAGGATGTAGTGCAGCATGCCCGGGCCCACGCCCGAGCCCGCGGCGGCATTGCCGGCCACGCAGTTGCTCGAGGTGACATAGGGATAGGTGCCGTGGTCGACGTCGAGCAGCGTGCCCTGCGCGCCTTCGAACAGCAGGTTGGCGCCGGCCTTGTGCGCGTCGTTCAGTTCGCGCGACACGTCGGCCATCATCGGCTTGAGCAGCGCGGCATGGCGCATGGCTTCGTCGAAGACCAGGTCGAAGTCGATGGCAGGCGCGCCGAGCACCTGCGTCAGCACATGGTTGTGCAGGTCGAGCAGCACGCGCAGCTTGGTGGCGAAACGCTCGGGGTGCTTCAGGTCCTGCACGCGCAGCGCACGGCGCGCGATCTTGTCCTCGTAGGCCGGGCCGATGCCGCGGCCGGTGGTGCCGATCTTCTCGACGCCGCCTTTTTCGCGATACGTTTCCCGCGCGATGTCGAGCGCCGCGTGGAAAGGCAGGATCAGCGGGCAGGCCTCGCTGATGCGCAGGCGCGAACGCACTTCGACGCCGGCCTTTTCGAGCCCTTCGATTTCCTCGAACAGCTTGGCAGCCGAAAGCACCACGCCGTTGCCGATGTAGCACTTGACGCCGGGCCGCATGATGCCGCTCGGGATCAGGTGCAGCGCGGTCTTCACGCCGTTGATGACCAGCGTGTGGCCCGCGTTGTGGCCGCCCTGGAAGCGGACCACGCCCTGGGCGCTTTCCGTCAGCCAGTCGACCAGCTTGCCCTTGCCTTCATCGCCCCACTGGGTGCCGACGACGACCACGTTTCTTCCGGTGGTTACGCTCATGCTCGTTCCATTACTTCAAAAAATCAGAGGGCTCGGACTTGCCACTGCCCTGCGTGCTCGACGAGCTCGCGGTCGCAGTGGAATTCATCGATTTCGCTGCCGTGGCCCGGCAGTACGCAGACCACGATCTCGCCGGCCTTGCGCAGCCCGGCAATGGCCTCGCGCAGGCCGGCCGCGTCGCTCCAGGGCGCGCGGATGGCCGCGCGCAGCGGACGCGCCGGCAGCACGCCGACCAGTTCGCGCACGTCCAGGCTGAAGCCGACCGCCGGCCGGTTGCGGCCGAACACGGCGCCGACTTCGTCGTAGCGCCCGCCGCGCACCAGCGCATCGGCCGCGCCCGGCACGTAGATGCCGAAGCGCATGCCGCTGTAGTAGGCATAGCCGCGCAGGTCGGCCAGGTCGAAGCTGATCTGCCGCGCCGGATCGGCACCGAGGCTCGCGGCCAGCTGCTTCAATCCGGCCAGTGCCGCGCTCACGGCCGGCGTGCCCTTGAGGGCCTTGGCGGCTTCGTCGAGCACCGACGCATCGCCATACAGCTGGACCAGCGCGCGCAGGCCGTCGCGCGACGCAGCCGGGAAACTGCGCGTGAGCGCATGCAGTTCGCTCGCATCCTTGGCAACCAGCGCCGCATGCACGCGCGCCAGCACGGCGGCGTCGACCGGCACGCCGGCGAACAGCGCCCGCACGATGCGCGCATCCGCCAGGTCGACGATCACGCCGTCGCTCAGGCCCGATGCATGCAGGCAGTCGAGCGCCAGCAGCAGCACTTCGGTGTCGGCCTCGAGCCCCGCATGGCCGTAGATCTCGGCCCCGAACTGCAGCGGCTCGCGCGTGGCATGCGGCCGATCGGGGCGGGTGTGCAGCACCGGTCCGCAGTAGCACAGCCGTGCCACGCCTTCGCGGTTCAGCAGGTGGGCGTCGATGCGCGCCACCTGGGGCGTGGTGTCGGCCCTCAGGCCCATGCTG
>NZ_JBFTPJ010000574.1:0-3907 GCF_056398445.1 Variovorax sp. 01T439_2 | reverse complement strand
TTGCCGCACAAGGACGTTGCCCTCGCCATTCCAGCGTCGAGCTCACCTCGCCATTTCGCCGCTTCCGGAGCGTTGCGGTCAATCGCAGTTCGGAGCCCTCCATCAATGTTCGGCATGCCGAACATTACGGAGGTAGACGGAACGATCCCGCCCTCATAGCCGCACGAGGACTTTGCCCTCGAAGTTTCGACGTCGTCCTGCGACTGCCGCGTCCAGACTACCGAAACCGACATCCGCCCCATTCGCACAGCGAGCCCACGACCGCTGCATGAATTTCCTCACGGCGCCATCAAGCAGAAGACCTCCGCTGTTGCGACCGTTTGAGACTTTCTGGGTGTTCGGCATGCCGAACATCCAGAAATAGAGCCGAACACAGAGGTGAATTCGGCACGCAGCGAATTCGCGGGGGAAGCATCGAATGGGCATCCGCGTCGCCCCGCTGCGCGGCAGCGTCGCCAAGAGCAGTCTACTCTCGCAGCGTGAACACCACTGACAGGTAAGAGACCGGCTGGGTCTGAATGGCCTCGATCCCATGCAGTGCGGTTGCATCGAACAGCAGCGAATCCCCTGCCCTCACCTCCGCAGTCCTGCCGCCATAGCGGTAGCGGACCTCCCCGGACAAGAAGTACAGGAACTTGAGGCCTGGATGCTGGAAGGTCACATAGGGATCGGCGCCGGGCAGCAGCGTGACCAGGTAGGGCTCGACGAACAGGTTGCCCGACAGCAGGTGGCCCAGCAGCTCGTAGCGGTAGTCCGCCACCGCGCCGATGCGATCGACCAGGACACCATGTCCTGCGCGCACATGGCAGAAGTCCGTGCGCCGCGCCTGGTCCCCGAAGAACCGCGACGCCGGCACCCCGAGACCATTCGCGAGACGCTCCAGGGTCTCCACCGAAGGCGAGACCAGACCGCGCTCGATGCGCGAGAGCATCGAGGCAGAAATCCCCGAGGTCTTGGCCAGTTCGCCGCCAGACACCTCGGCCGCCATGCGCAGTGCCCTCACCTGCGTCCCAATGCGTACCGCGGACAGGCTGCGCACGACCGGCGCCGGCTGCCGCGGCCGGACACGCGTCACCGACGCTGGCAGGCGCAACGGCCGAACCGTTGGCAGAGGCGAAGCAAGCTCTCTATGGGCCATCTTGAATCTCGCACATGAGAATGGTCAGTGAGCACCTTGTGCAAAGCATTCGGGGACGAGTGCGACACGCAATAACTCGTCATATACTTTGTAGCTCTATGCCATTCTATATGTGGCAATCGGGCGGTGCCAAGCCGCCGCGTTCCTCCTGTTCCGCCACCCAACTTTCCGCGCGCCTTTCGGACTGCGCGGGTCGCGGTAGGCATTCCGCAGGAGGCCTTCGACACCGTCTCATCTCGGACTTACGTCAGCATTCTTGAGAGAGGCGTGAATGTTCCCACGCTCACGAAGATCGATGCTCTGGTTCGGGTTCTGGGCCTGCACCCGTTGACTGTGCTCACGCTCGCCTACGCAAGTTCGCCGTCGTCCGAAGAAATCGGCAAACTCCAGGAACTGGTGGCAGGAGAAATCGCGAGCCTYGGGTTGWCGGCGTTCTCKCCRAACTCRYTRCCMAGAGGCAAGACTCGCMGCACCAAATARGAARTTTGGGCATGCGYGTCAARCAGATCGAAGATCTTCCCATGGCCACMAGCGCTGAGCTGTACCAACTCAGCTGGGTCATCGAGCAACTCATGGCCGACCCGAGGCGCATCGTGCAGGCGCGCTCGCAGTTGCACATGGGCCAACTGGTGAAGTACTGGGACTGGGGCACCGGCAAGCTGCGTGAGGCTCGCATCGCGGCGATGAAAGACCGGCAGGTCACGCTGCTCGACGAACAAAGCAAACAGCGCTTCAGCGTGCTGTACGCGGCCGTCGTGCCTGTCGATGATCAGCAGGCAGGCACGTCATCCTCACCGGCGCATGCCGCGCCGCTGAGGCCGCCGCCGGAGATCCACCACAAGCAGGACTTCCGCGTCGGCCAGCGTGTRAGCTTCACCGACCAAGGCCTGAAGCGGCATGTCGGAGAAATCGTTCGGATCAACCAGCGCACGGCCACGGTTCACTGACGGACGCTCGTGGCGAGTCGCCTTCGCTCTGCTCCAGCACATCGTCGACGTCGCACCTTAAACCCGTCGATCGTCAACGACGGCCCTGAGCGGGCTACTACCCAGAAACATTGATGCCAACGAAGTATCTACAACGTCATACTCTCTGCCACACGGCCGCCGACGATTGTGACTGGCGCCCGCTCCAATTCAAGCGTAGTTGAAACACTTGCATCTGCATCTGCATCTGCGCATCAAAACAGGCCTTCATTCGGCACGGTATCGGCGTCGGTCCGATATCCCATCGCTCGGTATCCGCGCTGACGCTTATCCCACATACGCAGCAACGCTGGATGGCCGGTGTCCACGAAGTCGATGATCCGCACGTCGGCCTTGCTGACGTGCTCCCGGTGCAGGCGGCCGGCGTACTGCTGCAGCGTCCCTTTCCAGGACACCGGCATGGCGAGCACCAGCGTGTCCAACGGCGGGTGGTCGAAGCCCTCGCCAACTAACTTGCCGGTCGCCAGGAGGACCCGCGGTGCGTCGGGCGCCAACGCATCAAGGCCTGCCACCAGCGCCGCACGCTGCTTTCTGGACATCCGGCCATGCAGTACGAAGAAGTCCGGCCCCAGGCCGCCGAGGGCTGCTTCAATCGCGTTGAGATGTTCCGTGCGCTCCGTCAGCACCAGTATCTTGCGCCCCTGCGCGAAGGCATCGCGCACCTCGGCTGCGATGGCTTCAGTCCTCGCCTGATCGTTAGCCAGATGCCGGAATACATTCTGGATGCCGGCATCTTGCGGCAAATCGATCCGGGCATGGCGGGACCGCGGCACCACCTCCAGATCGTGCGGCGCCCCGGCCGGCGTGGCCGCCGTGTGACGGATCGGCCCGCACTGCATGAAGATGATCGGCTGCTGCCCGTCGCGTCGGAACGGCGTGGCGGTCAGGCCGAGCACGTATTTCGCCTTGGTCCGCTTCAGGATGGCGTCGAACGAAACCGCGCCGACGTGGTGGCACTCGTCGACGATCACGTGGCCGTAGTCCTCGACCAGCGGGTTCACCTCACCCCGGCGGGACAAAGACTGCATCACGGCAATGTCGATCCTGCCGGTCGGTTTGGCCTTGCCGCCGCCAATGGTGCCGACCACGCCCGTACCGACGCCCAGAAAGGTCTGCAGCCGCTCCTGCCATTGCTTCAACAGTTCCGTGCGATGCACCAGTATCAGCGTGTTGACGCCTTTCTCGGCGATCATCGCCGCGGCGGTGACTGTCTTGCCAAAGGCGGTCGGTGCGCACAGCACCCCGGCATCGAACGGCAGCATCGCAGCGACGGCGGTCTGCTGGTCTTGACGCAGATTGCCGACGAACGACACGTCCAGCGGCTGGCCCTTGAAGCGCTCGTCTCGCAGCTCACACGTGATGCCGTTCTCGCGCAACAGCGACAGGGAGGCATCCAGACACCCGCGGGGCAAGGCGATGTGTTGCGGATAATTCTCGGCACAGCCGATGACCCGTGGCTTGTCCCACACCGACACCCGCATCGCCTGCGCCTTGTAAAACTCGGGGTTCTGGAACGCCGCCAGACGGATCAGTCGATTGGCGAGGGGCTGAGGCAGTTGCGCCTTCTCGAAGTAGATCAGGTTGGCCACGGTCATCGTCAGCGAGCGGGGCATGGTTCCGGGCAGCTTCTTCGACGCGGTGCCTTTGCGCTTCCAGGGCGTGGCCAGATCCTCGTCGTCAATGAAGGTGATATCCAACGGATGGATGCCACTTGTGGCCCGCAGGATGGTCGGCTCGATGTCGTGTGCGGCCATCGGCCGGAGGGAAGCCAGGAACGCCCACT
>NZ_JBFTPJ010000573.1:0-3907 GCF_056398445.1 Variovorax sp. 01T439_2 | reverse complement strand
GAATTCAGGAGAGCCCATGCCGTCTTTCGATACCGTCTGCGAGCCCAATCTGCCCGAAGTGAAGAATGCGGTCGAAAACACCGCCAAGGAAATCGCAACGCGCTTCGATTTCAAGGGCACGGCCGCCGCCGTCGAGCTCAAGGACAAGGAAATCACCATGATCGGCGACGCCGAGTTCCAGCTCGTGCAGGTCGAGGACATCCTGCGCGCCAAGCTCACCAAGCGCAGCGTCGACGTGCGCTTCCTCGACAAGGGCGACGTTCAGAAGATCGGCGGCGACAAGGTCAAGCAGGTCATCAAGGTCAAGAGCGGCATCGAGTCCGAGCAGGCCAAGAAGATCACCCGCATCATCAAGGACAGCAAGCTCAAGGTGCAGGCGGCCATCCAGGGCGACGCGGTGCGCATCACCGGCGCCAAGCGCGACGACCTGCAGGCGGCCATGGCACTCATCAAGAAAGACGTGCCCGACATGCCGCTGTCCTTCAACAACTTCCGCGACTGAGCCGCAAATGAAGGCCCTCGTCGTCGCAGCGCAGCTGCTGGCTGCCGCTGCAGGGGCGCATGCGGCCGGCTCCGTGATGCTGACCGGCACCATCGGCAGCCGCGCGATCCTGATCGTGAACGGCGCGCCGCCCAAGACGGTGGCGGTCGGCGAGACCTTCCAGGGCGTGAAGCTGCTGTCGCTGCAGGCCGAGCAGGCGGTGGTCGAACTCGAGGGCAAGCGCGTCAACCTGCGCATGGACACGCCGGTCAGCATCGGCGGCGGGGGAGGCACCGGTGGCGGCAGCCGCATCGTGCTGCCGGCTGACAGCCGCGGCCATTTCATGACGCAGGGCGCCATCAACGGCCGCCCCGTCACCTTCATGCTCGACACGGGCGCCACTTCTATCGCCCTGTCGGCCGACGATGCCCAGCGCATCGGCCTGGACTACAGCAAGGGGCAGCGCATCCAGATGAGCACCGCCAACGGCGTGTCCAGCGGCTACAAGCTGCGGCTGCAATCGGTGCGCGTGGGCGACGTGGAGGTGTACGACATCGACGCCATCGTCTCGCCGCAGCCCATGCCCTTCGTGCTGCTGGGCAACAGCTTCATCAACCGTTTCTCGATGCGCCGCGACGCGGACCAGATGGTCCTCGAAAAACGCTATTGACCGCCCGCGTCAGGCCTGGGCGGCCGTGACCACGATCTCGATCTTGTAGGCCGCATTGGCCATCTTGGCCTGCACCGTTGCGCGCGGCGGGGTGTTGCCGGCGGGAATCCACGCATCCCACACCTCGTTCATGGCCGCGATGTCGGTGATGTCGGCCAGGAAGATCTGCGTCATGAGGATGCGCGACTTGTCGCTGCCGGCCTCGGCGAGCAGGCGGTCGACCATGGCCAGCACCTGGGTGGTCTGGCCGCGGATGTCCTGCGTGGTGTCGTCGGGCACCTGGCCCGCGAGGTAGATGGTGCCGTTGTGCACGGCCGTCTCGGACAGGCGCGGGCCGACGTGGAAGCGTGTGATGGATGCCATGGTGTTTATCAAGCCTTTTTCTTCGAGCCGAGTTTCGACTCCGTGCCGGCCGCGAGCCGGCGGATGTTCTCGCGGTGCCGCCAGACCAGCAGCAGACTCATGATGATGATCGCAATCAGCACCGTGCGGTCGAGCGGCCACGCAATATTGCCGCCCAGCAGGTAATAGGCCGGCGCAAAGAAGGCCGCCACCAGCGACGACAGCGACGAATAGCGGAAGAACACCGCAATGATCAGCCAGGTGGCGCCGGTCGCGAGCCCCAGCCAGGGCGCAATGCCCACCAGCACGCCGGCCGCCGTGGCCACGCCCTTGCCGCCCTGGAAGCCGAAGAACACGGGGTAGAGGTGGCCCAGGAAGGCCGCCAGGCCCGCCAGCGCGGCCACGCCTTCACCCAGGCCCCACTGGGCGCCGAAATGGCGGATCAGGAACACCGGCAGCCAGCCCTTGAGCGCATCGAGCAGCAGCGTGGCCAGCGCCGCGCCCTTGTTGCCCGAGCGCAGCACGTTGGTGGCACCGGGGTTGCCGCTGCCGTAGCTGCGCGGATCGGCCATGCCGAGCGCCTTGCTCACGATGACCGCAAAGGACAGCGAGCCGACCAGGTACGAAGCCACGATGGCGAGGAAAGACGGCAGATGAAAGCTCAAGGCGGCGCTCCGCGGGGAGGAATGGTTGTTCTTGTTCGGCGACGCCGGCTATTCTGCCAGCGCGCACTGCACCGGCGTGGCGCCGAGCAGGGCGACGCACACCTGCGGGTCGATGCCCACGAGGTAGCCGCGCCGCCCRCCGTTGATCGCGATCCTCGGCAGTTCGAGGATGGTCGATTCGATGTACACCGGCATTGCGCGCCGCGTGCCGAAGGGCGAGGTGCCGCCCACCATGTAGCCGCTGTGGCGCTGCGCGACCTCGGGCTTGCAGGGCTCGACCGACTTGGCGCCGATCTGCCGCGCGAGGTTCTTGGTCGAGACCGTGCGGTTGCCGTGCATCAGCACGATCAGCGGCCTGGCGTCCTGATCCTGCATCACCAGCGTCTTCACCACCGTGAAGGGATCGAAGCCCAGCACGGCCGCGCTGTGCTGCGCGCCGCCGTGCTCCAGGTATTCGTACGGATGCTCGGTGAAGGCGACCTTGTTCGCGCGCAGCAGCTGCGTCGCGGGGGTTTCGGAAACGTGTGCTTTCTTGCTCACTGGTGCACCCTTGGCGCTGCGCGCCTTCCCGCCAAGCGGGAGCGAGCTTGCTTGGGGCGGCCCGGCGCGGCGCTCACGCCGCCGGGTCCCGGATCTCCCACCGGATCCTGTCGATCTCGGCCAGCACCTCGGGCGAGAGCGTGGTGCCGTAGGCATCGATGTCTTCGTCGAGCTGCGCCACCGTCGTCACGCCGATGATGGTGCTTGCCACCTGCCACTTGGTGTAGCAGAAGGCCAGCGCAAGCTGCGTGGGCGTCAGGCCGTTGTCGCGCGCGAGCTGGTTGTACAGGCGCGCGGCCTTCAGCGCATCGGGGCGGCCCCAGCGCAGCTTGCGCACCGACTCGTAGCGCGCGATGCGCGCGTCCTGGGGCGCATCGGGCCCGGTGATGCCGCTCTGGTCGTACTTGCCGGTGAGCAGGCCGTAGGCCAGCGGCGAATAGGCCAGCAGCGACACGCCCAGCCGGTGCATCGTCTCGTCCAGGCCGTTCTCGACGCCGCGGCTCGCCAGGTTGTAGACGTTCTGCACCGTGGCCACGCGCGGCAGCCCGTGCTGCTCGGCCAGCCGCACGAACTCGTGCACGCCATAGGGCGTTTCATTCGACAGGCCAATCGCGCGCACCTTGCCGGCCTTCACCAGTCCGCCGAGGGCTTCGAGCTGCTCGAGGATCGGGGTCTGCGAGACCTCCTTGGCCGGGTCGTAGTAGATGTTGCCGAAGGCCGGCACATGGCGCTCGGGCCAGTGGATCTGGTACAGGTCGATGACGTCGGTCTTCAGGCGCTTCAGGCTCGCATTGCACGAGGCCACGATGTCGGCCGCCGTCATGCCCACGCCTTCGCGCACCCACGGCGTGTTGCGCAGCGGACCGGCCACCTTGGTGGCGAGCACGAGCTTCTGCCGTGCGCCGGGGTTGGCCGCAAACCAGTTGCCGATGATGGTTTCGGTGACGCTGTAGGTTTCCTGGCGCGTGGGCACCGAGTACATCTCGGCCGTGTCGATGAAGTCGACGCCGCGCTCGAGCGAGCGGCTCAGGATGGCGTGGGAGGTGGGCTCGTCCACCTGTTCGCCGAAGGTCATGGTGCCCAGGCAGATGGGGGTGACGTGCAGGTCGCTCTGGCCGAGTTGGATTTTTTTCATGCGCGGGATGCTACCGCCCTCCTCCGCGGCGCGCTCGCGGCGCAGCCAAAACCCGGGCGCGTGCTGTCCTGTGC
>NZ_JBFTPJ010000572.1:0-3911 GCF_056398445.1 Variovorax sp. 01T439_2 | reverse complement strand
ACACCACCTCGTCGCCGAAGAGCCGCGCCATGTGCAGGTCTTCCGGCGGCTTGAGCCAGTTGCCGATCACCAGGTCGACCTGGCCGAGCGCGAGGTGGCCGTGGTAGTCGGAATCGGGCGTGAGCGCATGGATCTCGATCTGGCACAGCGGCGCCTCGCGCTTGACATGCGCCACCAGCATCGGCAGGAACAGCGGGTCCATGTAGTCGCTGGCCGCGATGCGGAAGGTGGTGGCCGCCGACTGCGGCTCGAAGCCGCGCGCATCGGAAAAAAGCATCTCGGCCGCGCGCAGGATGCTTGCGGCCGGCTCGATCATCCGCAGCCCCGCATCGGTCGGCACCATGCCCGAGCCCGATCGCACCAGCAGCGGATCGCCCGAGAGTTCGCGCAGCCGCTTCAGCGCGGCCGAGACGGCCGGCTGGTACATGCCCAGGCGAATGGCGGCGCGCGAGACGCTGCGGTCGGTCAGCACGGTGTGAAGCACCCTGATGAGATGAAGATCGATCTTGTCGAACAATGCCTGGTCACGCATGGCGTCCCCCCCGAGCAGCGGGCCGCACCAGCGGCCCGGCAAAGCCGGTTCCGCGGTGTTTCGCGAAGAGGACGAGGGCGTGGGGCATGGGGATGACTTTGGACATGCGCCAAAGTCTACGAGTGGCTAGGCGGACTGGACGGCCGTGATGGCGCGAAGGATCGACTCGCTCGTGGCCGGCGCCTTCAGCGGCGGATCGACCCTGTGGCCGCCGGCCGCCGACACCGCGTCGCGGATCGCGAAGAACACCGAGAACGGCAGCAAGAGCGGCGGCTCGCCCACAGCCTTGCTGCGGTGGATCGAGTCCTCGAAGTTCTGGCCTTCGAACAGGCGCACGTTGAAGACGGGCGGGCAGTCGTTGGCGGTCGGGATCTTGTAGGTGCTGGGCGCGTGCGTGGTGAGCTTGCCGCTTTGCGGATGCCACACCAGCTCCTCGGTGGTGAGCCAGCCCATACCCTGGATGAAGGCGCCTTCGACCTGGCCGATGTCCACGGCCGGGTTCAGCGACTTGCCCGCGTCGTGCAGGATGTCGGCACGCAAGAGCTTCCATTCGCCGGTGAGCGTGTCGACGATCACCTCGCTCACCGCCGCACCGTAGGCGTAGTAGTAGAACGGGCGGCCCTGCATCCTGTCCTTGTCCCAGCTGAGGCCGGGCGTGGCATAGAAGCCGTCGGACCACAGTTGCTTGCGGTCGAGATACGCCTCGCCCACCACGGTGCTGAAGGCCAGCGAGCGGCCGTTGACCTCGACCTTGTCGTTGGCAAAGCGCACCTCGCTCGCCTTGCCGCCATGGCGCTCCGCCGCGCTCTCGGCCAGCCGCTCGCGGATCTGGCGCGCGGCGTCCTGTGCGGCCTTGCCGTTCAGGTCGGCGCCGGTCGATGCGGCCGTGGCCGAGGTGTTGGCCACCTTGGTGGTGTCGGTTGCCGTGACGCGCACGCGCTCGAAGCTCACGCCCAGCTCGTGCGCCACCACCTGCGCCACCTTGGTGTTGAGGCCCTGCCCCATCTCGGTTCCGCCGTGGTTCACGAGGATCGAGCCGTCGGTGTACACATGCACCAGCGCGCCCGCCTGGTTGAAATGCTTGACGTTGAACGAGATGCCGAACTTGAGCGGCGCGAGCGCGAGGCCGCGCTTGAGCACCACGCTCTTTGYGTTGAACGCCGCGATCTCTTCGCGCCGCGCGCGGTAGCCGCTGCTGGCTTCGAGGTCGGCCACCAGTTCGTGGACGATGTTGTCGGTCACGGTCTGGCGGTAGGGCGTGACGTTGTTCTGCGTCGTGCCGTAGAAGTTGACGCGCCGCACGTCGAGCGGATCGCGGCCCAGCGCGCGCGCCACCGAGTCCATGATGTTCTCGACGGCAATCGCGCCCTGCGGCCCGCCGAAGCCTCGGAACGCGGTGTTGCTCTGCGTGTTGGTCTTGCCCGAGTAGCCGTGCATGGCCACGTTGGGCAGCCAGTAGGCGTTGTCGAAGTGGCACAGCGCGCGGGTCATGACGGGGCCCGAGAGGTCGGCCGAGTGGCCGGCGCGCGAGACCATGGTGATCTCCGCGCCAAGGATGCGGCCCTCGTCGTCGTAGCCCACCTCGTACTCGTACCAGAAGCAATGGCGGCGGCCGGTGATCATGAAGTCGTCGTCGCGGTCGAGCCTGAGCTTGACCGGGCGCTGCAGCTGCCGCGCCGCGATGGCCGCCACGCAGGCGAACAGCGCCGACTGCGATTCCTTGCCGCCGAAGCCGCCGCCCATGCGCCGGCATTCCACATGCACTTCGTTCGACTGCAGGTGCAGCGCATGCGCCACCAGGTGCTGCATTTCGCTCGGGTGCTGCGTCGAGCAGTGGATGTGCAGCGCGCCGCCTTCCTTCGGAATGGCGTAGCTGATCTGGCCTTCGAGGTAGAACTGCTCCTGCCCGCCGACGTCGAGCGTGGACTTGTGGCGGTGCGGCGCCTTGGCGATGGCGGCACGCACGGCGGCTTCGTCGCCTTCGTTGGCGCTGCCGCCGCTGCGCACGATGTGCATCGGCGGCACCACGTACTGGCCGCGCGCATGCGCCTCCTGCGGCGTGAGCACGGGCGGCTCGGCCTCGATGGTCATCGCCTCCTTGGCCCTGGAAGCGGCGCGGCGCGCAGCCTCGCGCGTTTCGGCGATCACCGCGAACACGGGCTGGCCGAGGTAGCGGATCTCGCCGCCCTCGTTCACGGGCAGGAGGATCGGATCGTCGTGGACGATCGAGCCGCAGTCGTTGGTGCCCGGAATGTCATCGGCCGTGAGCACCGCCACCACGCCGGGCATCGCGCGGATCGCGTCGAGCGACAGCGCCGTGACACGGCCGTTCGCTGCGGGCGACAGGCCCAGCGCGCAATGCAGCGTGCCGGTGATTTCGGGAATGTCGTCGATGTAGGTCGCTTCGCCGGCCACGTGCAGGTGCGCCGATTCGTGCGGCCGGCTGATGCCGACACGCGCGCCAAGGTCGTGCGCGATCGCCTCGGCCACGGGGTCGATGCGCGCGGCGGTGTTCTTCAGGTAGTCGGCAAAGGCCTCGGCGGGCTGCAGCAGGCGGGCGTCGATGGGTTTGTTCATGGTCAGGCTCCTTCGGCCGCGGCTTTGACGACAGCATGGGGCATCACGCTCCAGACACTGGTCTCTTCGAGCGACAGCGCGTCTTCGGTGCGCGTTTCGAGCCAGAGGCGCTGGACGAGGTTCTGCGCCACCTGCAGCCGGTAGTCGGCCGAGGCGCGCATGTCCGACAGCGGCTTGAAGTCCTGCGCGAGCGCGAGCTTGGCGGCGGCGACGCTGGCCTGGGTCCACGGCTTGCCGACGAGTGCCGCTTCGGCATTGGCGGCACGCTTGACGATGGCCGCCATGCCGCCGAAGGCCAGGCGCACGGCCTTCACGGTGTCGCTGCCCTCTTCGAGTTCGATCGCGAAGCCTGCGCACAGGGCCGAGATGTCGCAATCGAAGCGCTTGCTGATCTTGTAGGCGCGCACCTGGCGGCGCATTGCGGCCAGCGGCACCGCGAGCCCCTGCACGAACTCGCCGGGCTGCAGCTGGTTCTTCATGTAGTCGACGTAGAAGTCGGGCAGCGGCATGCGGCGCACCGCGTCGCCGCGGCGCAGCTCGATCTCGGCATCGAGCGACATCAGCACCGGCGGCGAATCGCCGATGGGCGAGCCGTTGGCCACGTTGCCGCCCATGGTGCCGGCATGGCGGATCGGCGGCGAGGCAAAGCGCAGCCACACGTCCGCGAGGCTCGGCACGCGCTGCACCAGGGCTTCGAAGGCGGCTTCGAGCGAGGCGCCCGCGCCGATGTAGAGCTCGCCGCCTTGGTCGTTCTGCCGGGTCTCGATGGTCTTCATCTCGGCCACGTCGCCCACGTAGATGA
>NZ_JBFTPJ010000571.1:0-5322 GCF_056398445.1 Variovorax sp. 01T439_2 | reverse complement strand
GGCTCTGGGTCTCGCAGGGCTTCCGGCGCCTGAAGATGACCGTCGGTGGCCATGCGCTCGCGCGGCGCGACGAGCCGCGGCCCATCGACGAGGTCATTGCCGAGGACGTGCGCCGCGTGGCGGCCGTGCGCGAGGCGGTCGGTCCTGATGTGAAGCTGTACGTCGACGCCAACTGCGGCCTCGACCTGTTCCACGCGACCGAGCTCGCACGCCGCATCGAGCCCTACGGCATCAGCTTCTTCGAGGAGCCGCTCACGCAGAACGACGTGCGGCAGATGGCCCAGCTGCGCGCGCGCACCAGCATTCCGCTGGCCTGCGGGCAGAACGAAGGGTTGGCCTTCCGCTTCCGCGACCTGCTGGTGAACCAGGCGGCCGACGTGCTGCAGCCCAACGTGATCATCTCGGGCGGCTATTCGCAGTGCCTGAAGATCGCGGGCATGGCCGCGGCCTTCAACGTGCCGATCGACAACGGCGGTGCCTGGCCCTTCCACAACATGCACCTGCATGCAGGCGTGTCGAACGGCGGCATGGCCGAATACCACTACGTGGCCGTGCAGATGCTCAAGCAGGTCTTCGACGATCTGCCGGTGCCGCAGGACGGCTGGCTGCAGCTGCCCGAGACGCCGGGCCTGGGCTTCGCGCCCAATGCGGATCGCGTGCGCGAGCTCGCGAAGCTGCCCACTTCGCGCGGCAAGGGCAAAGCATAAAAATGGACGCCCCCCGAAGCGCCTTGGGCGCTTCCCCCCAATGGGGGGGGGCGCACCCGGCGGCCCGGCAAAGCCGGTTCCGCGGGTGCACTTGAACGAGCCGCGCAGACGGCGACTGACTGAGGATATTTGGAGACACGATGAAAAAAGCTACGGACCTTGCTCGCCCTGCACGCCGCCAGGCGCTGCGTGCCGCCATGGCCCTGGGCCTTGCGGGCGCGCTCGCCGCGCCCGCCGCCTGGGCCCAGAAGTACCCCGACAAGCCGATCCGCCTTGTGGTCGGCTATTCGGCCGGCGGCGGCGTCGATGCGGTCGCGCGCCTGCTCGGCACGCGCCTGTCGGCGGTGCTCGGACAGCAGGTGATGGTCGACAACCGCACCGGCGCCACCGGCATGATTGCCGCCGAATACGTCGCCAAGTCGGCACCGGACGGCTACACGCTGATGATGGGCGACAGCGCGCTGCTGGCCGCCAAGCTGCTGCAGCCGAAGGCGCCGGTCGATCCGCTCACCAGCTTCAGGCCCGTCGCGGGCGCCTTCGTCTCGCCGCTGGTGATCGTCACGGGCAACGACTTCCCGGCCAGGACGCCGGCCGAATTCGTGAAGGAGATCAAGGCCCGGCCGGGACACTATTCCTACGCCACCTCGGGCGTGGGCACGGTGCACCACCTGGGCTTCGAGATGCTCAAGCAGACCAGCGGCACGGAAAGCGTGCCTGCGCTGGCCGATGCGCTGCCGGGCTTCGACGTGGCGCCGCGCATCTTCGTGCTCGCACCCGCCGGCACGCCTGACGAAATCGTCGACAGGCTTTCGGCCGCGGTGAAGACCGTGCTCGACACGCCCGACGCCGGCGCCGCGGCAGCCGCGCAAGGCACGCTGCGCGCCTACGCCACGCCGGCGCAGCTCGGCAAGGACATGGCGGAGGAGACGAAGCGCTGGCAGCGCATCATTGCTGAGCAGAACATCGTGGCGGAGGGCAAGTAGATGGCACGGCCGCACCTGGGCCTGATCGTGCCGCCGGCCGCAGGCGCGGTGCCGGTGGACGGCCCGCTGCTCTACGGCGACCGCATCCGCTTTTCAGCAAGAGGCTTGGGACTCGGCGAAATCTCGACCCGCGGCTACACCGAAGTGATCGACTCGGTCGTCGACAAAGCGCTGGAACTCAAGGCAGAGGGCGCCAGCGCCGTCTCCCTCATGGGCACGTCGCTGAGCTTCTTCCGCGGCGTCGCCTTCACGCGTCAACTCCAGCGCGAGATGGAACAGGCGACGGAGCTGCCCTGCACGACGATGAGCGACGCCATCATCGCGGGCCTGCATCACCTGAAGGTTCGACGCGTGGCCGTCGCCACCGCCTACATCGACGAGGTCAACACGCAGCTGCGAACCTACCTTGAACAGAGCGGCTTCGAACCGCTGGCACTCGAAGGCCTGGCCATCTCCGATGTGCAGGCCGTGGGCCAGGTGCCGACCGAGGTGCTGGTCGACCTGTGCCTCAAAGTGTTCGAAGACCAGCTTGGTGCCGACGGCCTCCTCATCTCGTGCGGCGGCCTTGTCACGCTCGATGCCGTGCGCGAGGTCGAAGCGCGCCTGCAGGTGCCCGTGGTGTCCAGCTCGCCCGCGGGCTTCTGGGACCTCGTGCGCACCGCCGGGCTCGATGCGCGCTCGCCGGGGCAGGGCCGGCTGTTCGGCTGAACGTTCTCAGCCGAGCCAGCGGCCTACACGCGCCGTGTCGGCGAGTTGCCAGATGCGCTGGCACAGCGCCTTCGCCTCGTCGGCCGTGGCGCCCTCGCCGTAGTGTGCGAGGCGCTGCATCTTGTCCTCGATTTCGGCGCGGCTCAGGCTGTTGCCCGGGTCGCCCTTGGGCTCGTCGACGCGGCCGGCCAGCGTGCGGCCGTCGCGGGTCTGCACGCTGACCTTGCCGATCCAGCGCGCGGGGTAGGCGGTGTCGACCTCGGCGTCGAGCTCCATCGCCACCTTGTCGCGGAACGTGGCCACCTCGGGCGCGAGAAAGTCGCGGTCGAATTCGCCCAGGCCGGCGCGGCCGTGCACCGCGATCAGGCCCAGCACCGTGCCCATCGAGAACTTGCCCTGGTGCACGGTGGCCGGCACCGTGACGCGGCCCAGCACGTCGATGGCGCCCTGGTGCACATGCGCGGTCACGCGGGCCACGTCGCCATGCGCGAGCTGGTGCTCGCTCATCACCTGCAGCAGCGCATCGGCCGCGGGATGCGTGTGGCGGCACGAGGCGTGGTACTTGAACGAGGTTTCGGCCAGCGCCCAGCGCGTGCCGAGGCGGTCGGTGAGCCGTGCCGGATCGGCATCGCTCGACATGCCCACGCCCAGGCCCTGTGCGCCTTCGAGCACTTTCGCAGCGCCCGTGAAGCCGTCCTGCGCGAGGTAGGCCGACATCAGTCCGCTCGCGGCCGCATGCGCGCAGTGCAGCTGCTTGGAATCGGCCGCATCGCGCAGGAACTCCCACACGCCGGCCGATTGCGTGCCGGCCGAGCCGAAGGCGTGCAGCATCTGCTGCGGCGCGAGTTCGAGCAGCCGGCCCACTGCCGCGGCAGCCGCGAGCGTGCCCGCCGTCGCGGTGGTGTGGAAGGTCTTGTAGTGCGAGCGGCCGAGGAATTCGCCGACGCGGATGCCGACCTCGTAGCCCGCGACCACGGCCGTCAGCAGCTGCGCACCGCTGGCCCCGATGCTCTGCGCCGCGGCCAGCGCGGGCGCAATGACCACGGCCGCGGGATGGAACACCGAGCCGTTGTGCACGTCGTCCTGCTCCACGTAGTGCGAGGCCGCGGCATTGACCAGCGCGGCGAACACCGGTGAGGTGGTGCGGCGCGAGGTGAGCATTTCGCTCGGTCCCTCGGCCGGCCCCATCGTCTGCGCGAAGCGCTCGATGCTACGCACCGGCCGCGCCGTGCGCGCCGCGAGCACCGAGCCCAGCCAGTCGAGCATCAGGTCCTCGGTGCGGCGCAGCACGGGGGCGGGAATGTCCGCGGACTTGAGTTCGGCGGCGAAGGCGGCGAGATCCCGGCTGGGATGATTCGATGAGGTGGTCATGGAGTGCCTTCAGAAAGAACGCGGCAGGCCGAGCATGTGCTCCGCCACGTAGCTCAGGATGAGGTTGGTCGAGATCGGCGCCACCTGGTAGAGCCGCGTCTCGCGGAACTTGCGCTCGATGTCGTATTCGCAGGCAAAGCCGAAGCCGCCATGGAACTGCAGGCAGGCATTGGCGGCCTCCCAGCTGGCCTTGGCCGCCAGGTACTTCGCCATGTTGGCCTGCGCGCCGCAGGGCTCGCGCGCATCGAACAGGCGGCAGGCTTCATAGCGCATGAGGTTCGCGGCTTCGATCTCGATGAAGGCCTCGGCAATCGGAAACTGCACGCCCTGGTTCTGGCCGATGGGCCGGCCGAACACCACGCGCTCCTTGGTGTAGGCCGTGACCTTGTCGATGAACCAGTAGCCGTCGCCGATGCATTCGGCCGCGATCAGCGTGCGCTCGGCATTGAGGCCGTCGAGGATGTACTTGAAGCCCTGGCCCTCTTCGCCGATCAGGTTCTCGGCCGGGATCTCGAGGTTCTCGAAGAACAGCTCGTTGGTCTCGTGGTTCACCATGTTCAGGATGGGCCGCACCGTCATGCCTTGGCCGATGGCCTCGCGCAGGTCGACGATGAAGATCGACATGCCTTCGGATTTCTTCTTGACCTCCGCGAGCGGCGTGGTGCGCGCCAGCAGGATCATCAGGTCCGAATGCTGGATGCGCGAGATCCACACCTTCTGGCCGTTGATGACGTAGCGGTCGCCCTTCTTCACGGCCGTGGTCTTGATCCTGGTGGTGTCGGTGCCGGTGCTGGGCTCGGTCACGCCCATCGACTGCAGGCGCAGCTCGCCAGTGGCGATGCGCGGCAGGTAGTTGCGCTTCTGCGCCTCGCTGCCGTGGCGCAGCAGCGTGCCCATGTTGTACATCTGGCCGTGGCAGGCGCCCGAGTTGCCGCCCGAGCGGTTGATCTCTTCCATGATCACCGAGGCTTCGGTGAGCCCGAGGCCGGAGCCGCCGTACTCCTGGGGAATGAGCGCGGCCATCCAGCCGGCTTTGGTGAGCGCGTCGACGAATTCGGCCGGGTAGCCGCGGGCCTCGTCGATCTTGCGGAAGTACTCATTGGGAAACTGCGCGCACAGGTCGCGCACGGCGTCGCGGATGTCGGCGAAGCGGGTCTCGTTGTGGTTGTTCATCTCGTTCAATCCTGGCGCGGGCCGCCAGCTTCCTTTTCGACGCGCTGCCAGATCTCGATGGCCATCGGGTCGTCGATTTCCTCGAGGAGATGGCCCACGAGCCCGATGGCGCGCGCCATCACGCCGAGGCCGCGGATGATCTTCCACGGAAAGCCGAACTCGGCCGCAATCGCGCCGATGGCGCCCGTCGCATTGATGGGCAGCGACTTGCCCGAGGCGCGCTCGGCCTCCTGCTGCACCGCCTGCATCAGCGCGACGTAGTGACCCGAGAGGCCGTTCTCCTCGGCGATCTGGAACAGGCGCGGCGTGCGCGGATCGATCGGCTTGTGCAGCGGATGCCCCAGGCCCGGCACGATCTGCTTGCGCGCGCGGTGATCGGC
>NZ_JBFTPJ010000570.1:0-3921 GCF_056398445.1 Variovorax sp. 01T439_2 | reverse complement strand
GTCCCACAGCAGCACCAGCGAGAAACCAAAAATCACCCACAGGATCGTGCGGCGGATATCGTTCATGACGAAGACTTCTTGTCGGAGGAGAGGAGAGACGAAAACAGTGAGCCTGACTTGTCAGTACGACACTGTGATGCCGGAGGAACCGGATCGTGCCCGCCCTGGCACCAGGGCTGGCAGCGCGSGATGCGGTGCAGCGTGAGATAGCTGCCCTTGAGCGCGCCGTGCACTTCCAGCGCCTCGATCGAATACACCGAGCAGGTCGGCGTGAAGCGGCACGACTGGCCGAGCCAGGGGCTCAGCAGCAGGCGATAGCCCTTCACGAGGCCGATCAGCAGGCGTTTCATGTGGAGGAGGAAGAGGGAGAAGAGGGCGCGGCCGGAGCCGCTGGCGCACGCGCGGCGCGCGCCAGCAGCTGCTGGAGCTCGGCCCGAACGGCCGCCTTGAGCTTGTCCGAAGAGGCGCTCACGAACTCCTTGCGGTCGAAACCCGCGCGCAGGCGCACCACGTGCGCAGCACGCGGCAGGCCGGCGCCGGGCGCAGCGCTCACGGTGTAGATCTGGCGCTTGATGGCATTGCGCGTGACCGCTCGGCGCGCCCAGCGCTTGGGCACCATGGCGCCCAGCCAGACATCGTCGGACGCGAACAGCGGCTGTGCGCTCGACGAAAGATCGAGCGCACAGCGATGCAATGCGAAATGAGCAGTGCGCGCCACGGTGGCACCTGCGAGGACGGCCTGGAATTGCGCGCGGGTCTTGAGCCGCTGCATGGAAACCGAGCCGAGTCCGCCGTTACGGGTCGGGCCAGAAGCGCTGGCTGCAGGAGCTGGCGCTGGCGGTTCGGCTGCTGGCAACGGCAGGCGGGCTGCCGTCAGACGGCCAGGCGCTTGCGGCCCTTGGCGCGGCGTGCGTTGATGACGGCACGGCCGCCGCGGGTCTTCATGCGGACCAGAAAGCCGTGGGTACGGGCGCGGCGGACTTTGGATGCTTGGTATGTGCGTTTCATGATGGTTCCTGATTCCCTGTTTCCGCAGGCGAAAAAGCCGCGGGCGCCGGAGAGCGTGTTTCGGATTGGCCCCCGAAAGACGCAATGAGGTTTTCAGGGAAACCCGCAATTATCGCAAACATTCGGCCCCTGAACAATCTTCGACTGGATTTGCGGGCCTTTCGCCGCCGCCGCCGGCGTGTGGATAAGGTTTTGACAAGTTAGAATGCGAGGCGCCTTCAGCAGAGAATATCCACAATACATATACCAAAAAATGCCCGAGGGTTTCACCATTTTTTCAAGCGCCCATGTCCACTGACGGCATCGGCGAAAGCCTCTGGCAGGCCTGCGTCGACCAGCTCGCGCAGGAGCTGTCCGAGCAGCAGTTCAACACCTGGATCAAGCCCCTGACAGCGCAGGTCGCGGACGACCTTTCGCGCATGACGGTGTTCGTTGCCAACCGCTTCAAGCTCGACTGGATCCGGGCCCAGTACGCCGGCAAGATCGCCGCCATGGCCGAGAAGATGTACGGCCAGCCGGTCGCAGTTGAGTTAGCGCTTGCTCCGCGGGAAGCGCCCGTGCGCTCTGCCCCGGTTGCCGTGCTGGCCGAAACCGACGTGCCGCGCGACGTGGCCGGCCCGGGCGAGGAGCCCGCCAACGCCGGTTTCAAGAACCGGCTGAATTCGGGCCTCACCTTCGACACCCTGGTGGAGGGCACGGCCAACCGCATGGCGCGCGCCGCCGCCATGCACGTGGCCGGCATGCCGGGCCACCTGTACAACCCGCTGTTCATCTACGGCGGCGTCGGCCTGGGCAAGACCCACCTGATGCACGCGGTGGGCAACCGGCTGCTGGCCGACCGCCCGGATTCCAAAGTTCTCTACATCCATGCCGAGCAGTTCGTCTCGGATGTGGTCAAAGCCTATCAGCGCAAGACTTTCGACGAGTTCAAGGAGCGCTACCACTCGCTCGACCTGCTCCTGATCGACGATGTGCAGTTCTTCGCCAACAAGGACCGCACGCAGGAAGAATTCTTCAATGCGTTCGAGGCCCTGCTGGCCAAGAAGTCGCACATCGTGATGACCAGCGACACCTATCCCAAGGGCCTGGCCGACATCCACGAGCGGCTGGTCTCGCGCTTCGATTCGGGCCTCACGGTGGCTATCGAGCCGCCCGAGCTCGAAATGCGCGTGGCCATCCTGATCAACAAGGCGCGCGCCGAATCGGCCGAGATGCCGGAAGAAGTGGCCTTCTTCGTTGCCAAGAACGTGCGCTCCAACGTGCGCGAGCTCGAAGGCGCGCTGCGCAAGATCCTGGCCTACTCGCGCTTCAACCAGAAGGAGATCTCGATCGCCCTGGCGCGCGAGGCGCTGCGCGACCTGCTGTCGATCCAGAATCGGCAGATCTCGGTCGAAAATATCCAGAAGACGGTGGCCGACTACTACAAGATCAAGGTCGCCGACATGTACAGCAAGAAGCGCCCGGCCAGCATTGCGCGGCCGCGGCAGATCGCGATGTACCTGGCCAAGGAGCTCACGCAGAAGAGCCTGCCCGAAATCGGCGAGCTGTTCGGCGGGCGCGACCACACGACGGTGCTGCACGCGGTGCGCAAGATCTCGGGCGAGCGCCAGCAGCTCACCGAGCTCAACCAGCAGTTGCACGTGCTCGAGCAGACGCTCAAGGGCTGATCCCGGATGTCGCCAGGCATGCCCCTCGCAACAGCGGAGAATGGCGTCTCAATGGCGGATTCAAAGAGATRAGAGAAGAGGAAGAAGACATGATCGTTTTGAAGGCAACCCAAGACAAGGTCCTCGCCGCGCTGCAGTCGGTGGCTGGCATCGTGGAGCGGCGCCACACCTTGCCGATCCTGGCCAACGTGCTGATCCGCAAGACCGGCGGCCAGCTGCAGCTGACCACCAGCGACCTCGAGATCCAGATCCGCACCACGGCCGAGCTCGGCGGCGATGAAGGCAACTTCACCACCACCATCGGCGCGCGCAAGCTGATCGACATCCTGCGCACCATGCCGGCCGACCAGACCGTGAGCCTCGAATCGAGCGCGAGCAAGCTGGTGCTCAAGGGCGGCAAGAGCCGCTTCACGCTGCAGTCGCTGCCGGCCGAGGACTTTCCGCTGGTGCAGGAAGCCGCCAACTTCGGCCCGGTGTTCAGCGTGCCGCAAAAGACGCTGAAGGACCTGCTCTCGCAGGTTTCCTTTGCCATGGCCGTGCACGACATCCGCTACTACCTGAACGGCATTCTGTTCGTGGCCGAAGGCAAGCAGCTGAGCCTGGTGGCCACCGACGGCCACCGCCTGGCGTTCTCGTCGGCCACGCTCGACGTCGAGGTGCCGCGCCAGGAAGTCATTCTTCCGCGCAAGACCGTGCTCGAGATGCAGCGCCTGCTGTCGGACGCCGAAGGCGCCATCGAGATGCAGTTTGCGAACAACCAGGCCAAGTTCAGCTTTGGCGGCATGGAGTTCGTCACCAAGCTGGTCGAGGGCAAGTTCCCCGACTACAACCGCGTGATCCCCAAGAACCACAAGAACAGCGTCACGCTCGGCCGCGCGCCGCTTCTGGCCAGCCTGCAGCGCACCGCCATCCTGACGAGCGAGAAGTTCAAGGGCGTGCGCCTGAACATCGAGCCCGGCACCCTGCGCATCGCGTCGAACAACGCCGAGCAGGAAGAGGCCCAGGACGAACTCGACATCGACTACGGCGGCGACGCCATCGAGATCGGCTTCAACGTGACCTACCTGATCGACGCGCTGTCCAACATGGACCAGGACATGGTCAAGCTGGACCTGGCCGACTCCAACAGCTCGGCCCTTTTGACCATCCCCGAGAACGCATCCTTCAAGTACGTCGTGATGCCGATGCGAATCTAGAAGCCAGAAAACACAGCGCCTTGCGCAGACAGCCCGCGGCCCTCCGCGGG
>NZ_JBFTPJ010000569.1:0-3923 GCF_056398445.1 Variovorax sp. 01T439_2 | reverse complement strand
GTGCCCACCGGCCCGTACCGGCGCAGCAGCCGCCGGCACATCGTGGTGCTGAAGATGTAGACCAGCGAGCCGCCGGCGGGAATCCAGCCGTACATCGCGGGCGACCAGCCCAGGTAGCCGATGTAGACCATCGGCGACAGCAGCAGGAAGCAGAAAAGGCCGCCGTAGGTGGTTGCGGCCACCGAAGCCCAGGCCCGGAAGCTGCGGCTCGCGAACACGGCGCGGGTGCTGCCGCGCGGCGCTGAAAGCTCCCCGGCCAGCGGCCGCCGCGTCTCCGCGAACGAGCGCCAGCACAGCGCAAGCAGCACCAGCGCATAGAGCGCCATCGACGCCATCACCCAGCGCCAGCCGGCGCCCTGCACCAGCCATGCGCCCAGGAGCGGCGCCAGCAGCCCCACCACGCCCAGGCCCGTGAGCCCGCGCGCCATGACGTGCGGACCTTCGTGCGCGGGATAGAGGTCGCGCACCGCGGCGCGCGCGCACACCAGGATGGCCGCCATCGAAAAGCCCTGCAGCGTGCGCCAGCCCGCGAGCACCGCCACGCTGCCGGCGAAGGCACCGCCCAGCGCCGCGATCGCGTAGCAGCCGAGCCCCGCCAGCAGCACCGGCCGGCGGCCGAAGCGGTCGGCCAGCGGGCCGCACAGCAACTGTGCAAAGCCGAAGGCCAGAACAAAGAGCGTGAGGCTGGTGCTGGCCGAGCCCAGCTCCTTCGCGATGGCGGGCAGCGCGGGCAGGTAGCTGTCGGTGGCCACGGGCTGCGCTGCGAGCAGCAGCGGCAGCAGCAGGCCGAAGCCGATCTCGAACCGGTCCTTGCGGATGCGCGGCCCGGTCACTGGGCGGCCGCGGCCAGCAAGCCCTTCTCGCGCAGGATGCCGGCCGCAATGCCGAAGGCGTGGTTCGCCACCGGCACGCCGCAGTAGATGGCCGCCATCATGATGACTTCCTTGATGTCCTCGGGCGTGAGGCGCGATTCGGGCGGGCCGTCGAGCGCGGCGCGCACGTGCATCGCGAATTCTTCATAGGCGTGGATGCCCAGCATCATCGACAGCACCATGTAGCGGCGCGTCTTGTCGCCGAGCGCGGGCCGGCCCCAGATGTCGTTCCAGGCATGGCGCGTGATGAGCTCCTGGAACTCGGCGTTGAAGGCGTTGCGGTTGGCCAGCGACTTGTCGACCCAGGCATCGCCGAGCACGCGGCGTCGGTTGACGAGGCCGGCTTCGTAGTCGTTGGGAGGTGTGGTCATGCTTGCTTCGTCGGTCATCAGGGGGTGTCTTTCGCAATCAGTTGGGCGCGCAGTGCCGCGACTTGCCGCAGCGCGGTTTCGCCGGCCGGGCCGGCCAGCGCGGGGTCGAACCATTCGTCCGCCGCCTCGCGCGGCAGCTCCGCGCGCAGGGTGTCGATGTTGGCGCGCATGCGCGCCGCGTCGATCTGCAGGCCGGGCAGCGCACTGGCCAACGCACGCGCGCTGCCGTGCGCCGACATCAGCAGCTGCGGCCATTCGGCCAGTTCGGCCTGCCAGCCGCCGAGCGCACGCTCGTGTTCCTGCGGCATCGCGGCCAACAGTGCGGCCACCCGCTGCGGCGCGCGCTGGGCCGCGGCCAGTGCCACCATCGCCGCCACCGGGTTGCGCTTGTGCGGCATTGCGGAGGAGCCGCCGCGGCCCGGCTCGGTGGGCTCGGCCACCTCGCCGACCTCGTACTGGCCCATGAGCGCGATGTCGCGCGCGATCTTGCCGAGGCTGCCCGTGAGCAGCCCCAGCTCGCAGCCGAGCGCAACCCATTCGTCGCGCTGCGTGTGCCAGGTGGCGCCGGCATTGCCGAGGCCGAGCTCGTCCGCCACGCGCTGCACGACGGCCGCGCCCTGCCCCTTCATCTGCGAGAGCGTGCCGACGGCGCCGCCGAGCTGCACGCTCAGCGCATGGCGCGCGGCGCCCCGCAGGCGGGCCCGGCTGCGCACCAGCGGCGCGGCCCAGCCGGCGCACTTGAGGCCGAAGCTCGTGACCGACGCAGGCTGCATCAGCGTGCGCGCAAGGATCGGCGTGGCCGCATGCTGCGTGGCGTGCTGCAGCAGCGCCTCGATGGCGCGGTCGACATCGGCCTCGATCAGCGCGATGCCTTCGCGCGTGACCAGCGCCATCGCGGTGTCGATCACGTCCTGGCTGGTGCTGCCGAAATGCACGAAGGGCACGGCGGCGGGATTGAACAGGCCCACGGCCTCCTTCAAGGCCTTGACCAGCGGAATCGCGACGCTGCCGGCGCGGCCGCTGTCGCGCACGATCTTGGCCACGTCGAACAGCTCGACCTTGCAGCTGCCGACGATCGAATGCGCGGCCGCCTCCGGCACCAGCCCGAGCGCGGCCTGCGCGCGGGTCAATGYGGCCTCGAAGCGCAGCATCGCGCCGACGAAGTTGTGGTCGCTGAAGGCGGAAAGCGTCTCGGACGTGGAAAGGAAGCCTTCGAAAATGCTCATGGTGAATGTGTTCTTGCGTCAAAAAAATCGAGCGAGCGCAACCGCGTTACACCGCGTCTTCCCTCGCGCCGCACGGCAGCGGGCAGGCGTTGCACTCGCTCAGTAGCTGATCTTCGCCTCGGCCCGCAGCGCATCGGCCGTGGCGGTGCCGAAGCCGAAGAACTCGAGGTACGCGGGAATCATCTCGAACAGCATGTCGGTGCCCACCTGCACGGCGCAGCCCTTGTCGCGGACGGCACGCAGCAGCGGCGTGTATTCGGACTTCATGACCACTTCGCCGACAAAGGTCGAGGCCGCGATGCGGTCCACGTCGAAGGGCAGCGGATCGCCCTCCTTCATGCCCAGCGGCGTGGCATTGACGACGAGGTCGAAGCCGGCCGGATCGTTCGAGCCGGTGGACACGGCCAGCGCCGGATAGTGCGTGCGCAGCCGCCCGGCCAGCGCTTCGGCCGAAGCCGCGTAGGCATCGAAGAGCGCGATTTCCGCCACGCCGGCCGCGGCCAGCGAAGCGGCAATTGCCGAGCCCACGCCGCCGCTGCCGGAGACCAGCACGCGCGCGCCCTCGAGCACGCAGCCCTTGCGCAGCACGCCGCGCACGAAGCCGGCGCCATCGAACTGGTCGCCCACCAGCGTGCCGTCGGCGCGCTTGAGCACCGCGTTGCAGGCGCCGGCGATCTTTGCGGTGGGCGTGACTTCGTCGACCAGGCCCATGGTCGTGATCTTGTGCGGCATGGTCACCAGCGCACCGCGGATGTTGGTGAGCCGGAACAGCGCGGCGAAGGTTGCCGGATAGTCCTCGGGCTTCACGCCCATCGGCACCACGACGGCGTCGATGCCCTGCTTCTCGAACCAGGGGTTGTAGATCATCGGCGCCTTGAAGCTCTCGGTGGGAAAGCCCAGGTGCGCGACGAGGGTGGTCTTGCCGGAAATCATGGAGATCGGCCCGCCCTTATTTGCGGACCTTGGCGATCTCGGCGTACAGCTCCTTGACCACGGCCTCGCCCACCAGGGCGCTGTGCTTGTCCACCACCGGCTTGACCTTGTCGCGCAGGCGCTGCATTTCGGCGGGGCTGAATTCGGTCACCTGCATGCCGGCCTTCTTCAGGTCCTCCAGCGCGGCTTGCGCCTGCCCGCGCGACGTTTCGCGCTCGAACCTGGTGGCTTCTGCGGCCGCCTCGGTCATGATTTTCTTCTCGGTATCGCTGAGCGAATCCCAGAGCTTCTTGCCGACGATCAGCGCCTGCGGGTTGTAGACGTGCTGCGTGAGCGCGAGGTGCTTCTGCACTTCGGCGAACTTCGACGTGCGGATGACCGTGTTCGGGTTCTCCTGGCCGTCGACCGCCTTCTGTTCGAGCGCCGGATAGAGCTCAGGAAAGGGCATCGGCGTGGCGTTGGCGCCCAGCGCATTGAAGAGATCGATGTAGATCGGCGACTGGATCACGCGGATCTTCAGG
>NZ_JBFTPJ010000568.1:0-3931 GCF_056398445.1 Variovorax sp. 01T439_2 | reverse complement strand
CCCGACAGCAGGTGGCCCAGCAGCTCGTAGCGGTAGTCCGCCACCGCGCCGATGCGATCGACCAGGACACCATGTCCTGCGCGCACATGGCAGAAGTCCGTGCGCCGCGCCTGGTCCCCGAAGAACCGCGACGTCGGCACCCCCAAACCAGTCGCGAGACGCTCCAAGGTCTCCACCGACGGCGAAACCAGCCCGCGCTCGATGCGCGAAAGCATCGAGGCAGAAATCCCCGAGGTCTTGGCCAGCGCGCCGCCAGACACATCGGCCGCCATGCGCAGCGCCCTCACCTGCGCACCGATGCGAGCCGCAGACAGGCTACGCACGACAGGTGCTGGTTGCCGCGCCCGGACGCGTGTGATCGAGACCGGCAGCCGCAGTGGTCGGGCCGTCGGCAAAGGCGAGGCGGCTTCTTTGCGCGTCATACGCCCCCGCTGATCACGCGCAGGCCACCGCCGAGAAATCGCTGGTGGCGATGAATCTGAAGATAGCTGCTCTGGTTCCGCATCGTTGCTGCACCGTGTTCTCAAAAACATGCACAGCAGGATTATGTGTCGTTTAAGACGTTTCCTCCACAAGCACATTCAACGAGCCTGCTCGGACATGAATGCAGGCACACGAACCAAGACGCCATCTGGCATTGCGCGGGGCACGTTGCCCAACGCAGTGACCCTGGCTCTCGGGCGAAACCTGCGGTATTTCCGCGAGCAGGCAGGACTCACGCAAGTCGAACTGGCCTTCGATGCGGAGGTGGAGCGCTCGCGCATCTCCAAGATAGAACGAGGACACGTCAACCCTTCGCTGTTGACGCTGGCCACGCTGTGCTATTGCTTGAAGATCACGCTCCCCACTCTGTTCGAAGGCATGAAAGAGACGCTGGCGCCCTCGTGGAAAGGCGGCGAGTTGCGACGCTCAAACCAGGCAGTTCTTGTCGCGTCGTCGGAGAAGTCGCGCGGTCACCGATAACGCGCAGAAACCGCGACCTCAACAGTTTGGTTTCTGGTTTCCTCGGGCGGCTGCCTTTGGTAATAGTCCGCTCGAGGCTGTTGTTGACGCCTGGACCGTTTAGGGCGTGACGTCGGTGACGTGTTGAAGCAGACCGAACGCCACGCGCCATGCACGGCCGTCGCAGTGAACGGTGGCTGTGCGCTGGTTGAGCCGAACGATTTCTCCGACGTGGCGCTTGAGGCTTTGGTCGGAGAAGCTCACACGCTGGCCGACGCGGAAGTCCTGCTTGTGATGGAGCTCCGGCGGCGGCCTCAGCGGCGCTGCAGTCGCCGGTGAGGGTGACGCGCCTGCCTGCTGATCCTCGACAGGCACGACGGCCGCGTAGAGCACGCTGAAGCGCTGTTTGCTTTGCTCGTCGATCAGCGTGACCKGYCGGTCYTTCATCGCCGCGATGCGAGCCTCRCGCAGCTTGCCGGTCCCCCAGTCCCAGWACTTCACCMGTTGGCYCATGTGCAGCTRCGAGCGCGYCTGCACGATGCGCCTGGGGTCRGCCATGAGTTGCTCGATGACCCAGCTGAGCTGGTACAGCTCRGCGCTTGTGGCCATGGGRAGATCTTCGATCTGYTTGACACGCATGCTGGCGATTTTGCCAGCGGCGATGTGCTCTGGCCGCGAGGCTGTCGGTCGGCGCTGAGCTCGTCGGCGCCGCCTTGGCAAGCTCACTGGCGGCTTTGCCGAGCCAAGCCTCCACCTCCTGCGGCAAAGGTTGTACGTTCTCCAGATCGACGAGCAAAGTGAACGTGCCCATGCTCAAGCGGTGCCGCGGCAACGCGGATAGGTCGAACACCCCCAAAATTCCTGGCCTGCGTTGGCTCCCTTTCTCGCCGTGCGTCGCACCATGGGCTGCGCGCACCTGGGGCAGCTCGGGGCGGCTGTTTTCGCCGCTTGGGGCGCTGCATTGCTGGCCTGCTCCGTCGCCCTGATATCGGCGGCGGGCTTGGTCGAAGCGCCGCCTCGGGCCTGCTTCAACAACCGGTGCAACTGCGGGCCGTCGAGCAGGCGAAGGTTGCGGCCACTGGCGAACGCTTCGGCTTCCGGCGTAAACCGACCGGAGGTGACCACGAACCCACCGGCGGCGCCCTTGGCCGCCATGACGCCATAGAGTTCGCGCACCACGGGCACGCCGACCTTGAGGGCCCGCCATTGCTTGCATTGCACCAGGTACTTCTCTCCGTTCTTGCGAAGGGTGAGATCGATACCGTCATCGGGGCCTGGCTCGAAGTTCTCCGCGACCTGGTAGCCCTGCAGGCGGAAACCCTCGCCCACCAGCATCTCGAACTCTCGCCAGCTCATGTCGTCAAGGATGTCGGGAGCGTCTGAACGGGTCACGTTGTCCATCAACGAACGCCTCGCGTGACGGCGCCAAGCAGAGATGGCTGCGCCGGCGAGGCAGAGGATCGGCACGACGTACTGCCCGCCAGTCGCCAGGCCGCGCCCCATGGTTCCGACCATCGCGTTGCCCAGCCCGCCGGGGCCAAGGGCGCTGGGCAGAGGCGCGATCGCGATGCGGTGGAGCAGCAGGTATCCTGCAAGAGCCAGGATGACCCCCACATACCAAGGCAACAGGGCAATCAGGTCGACCACGTCTTCGGCGGGGCTGGTTCTTTTGCGGCGGGCCATCAATGAATTCCTCCTCCTGGCGATTTTGCCCAGAAGCAGCCGACTTTGATACAGTCCGTTACGCTCGTCATGATGGGATTTCGGCCGGCCACGTGCGTGCGGCACGGATCGACACACTGGCTCTTTTTTAGGCGCAACCCCGCCGGTCCGCGCCGAAGCCCAAACTGAGGCGCCGCGCCGATTGAATCGCACCATGGGGTGGACGCCGACGCCGTGATGCTCACGACCGATACCGGTTATGACCATGATTGAATTGCTGAATCATCGCAGCTGGCGATCTACTACTCCCGTTCTTTGAATGACCTCCACCAATGCGCCTGTCCCCAAGACGTCCATGAGCGAGCATTTGCTCATGGCTGCGTATTGGATCGTTGCCATCGTCATCCTCGCCGCACTCGTCGTCCTGTTGGTGTACTTCCATGCTTTTGGCGGGCAAAAAATGTCCCGCGATCCTGGCGATTGGGGAGCGTTTGGAGACTACGTCGGCGGGCTTATCAACCCCCTCGTCGGGATCGCCACAGTCACGTTGATCTTCCTGACGCTCATGCTGCAGAGGAAGGAGTTGCAGGCCTCGCTTGAAGAAATACGCAGTGCCCATCGAAGTGCGGTGCTCCAGGGATTCGAGCAGTCGCTGTTCTCGTGGCTGGCCAACTATCACTCCCTTCTTTCGGCCACGAAAAGCAAACTCGGCGGCGAAGGACGTCAAGCCTTGACAACCATGTACGAGCAGCGCTTCTCGAGCGTGGTTGCGATGCAGAAGCATCAACGTGCCGAAGGCCTTGGGGCCCTCGATGAAGAGGAAGCGAAGATCCATCTTGGGGAAATACGCAGGGCGTCCGCAACCGGCGACGCCGAAGAAAAGGGCAATCTCTCCAACGTTTTCATGATCGCGCTCTGGGGCTACAAAGAAGTTATCCGTACGCATCGATCGGAGTTGGATGCCGTCTTTCGCACCCTATACCGTCTGCTGCGGTGGATCGACACCTCTGAACTCGACGATGTTCAAAAGTGGCACTACGTCGCGCTTGTGCGTGCGCAACTTTCCTGGATCGAGTTGGTTTTTATTCTCTACAACTGCCTCACACCGGAAGGCGAGAAGTTTGCTGATCTGGTCAATGACTATGCGCTCTTCGACAATCTGGAGGGGGCACCCGATGAACTGATTGATGCCATCGCCCATGAGTTCACTGTGTCGCCCCCGTCTTCGTTCACGGCGAACCTGCCACCAGAACCATGGCCGTTCAACGAAGCTGCATTCTCATCCGAGGTCGCCAAAGCCAAACGCAAGCTGCCACCGTCAGCATAT
>NZ_JBFTPJ010000567.1:0-3933 GCF_056398445.1 Variovorax sp. 01T439_2 | reverse complement strand
GCGCTGGCCACCGCCACCGGCAGCCAGATCGGGGCCACGCTGTTCCTCGCGCTTCCGGCGCTGTGGTTCTGGCCCGCGCAGATGCCGAGCCTGCGCGCCTGGCTCGCGTTGCTGGCCCTGGGCATCGCATGCACCGGCCTTGCGTACATCCTGTTCTTCCGGCTCATCGCCAATGCGGGACCGGCGCGCGCGCTCACGGTGACTTTCCTGGTGCCGGTGTTCGCGGTGTTCTACGGCGCCGTGTTCCTGGGCGAGAACATCACGCAATGGATGCTGATCTGCGCGGGCGTGATCGTCTGCGGCGTGGCGCTCTCCACCGGCATCGTGAAGCTGTGGCCGCGCGCGGGCGGCGCGGCCGCTACATCGCCCCCGCGACCACGTTGACCGACAGCGCGAGCACCAGCATGTTGAAGGCGAAGGCGAGCACGCTRTGCACCAGCGTGATGCGCCGCATCTCGCGCGAGGTGGCCTGCACGTCGGACACCTGCGTGGTCATGCCGACCACGTAGGCGTAGTACAGGAAATCGAAATAGTCCGGCTCTTCCTTGCCCGGAAAATCCAGCCCGCCGTCGGGCGAACCGTCGCGCTGGTCGATGTAGTAGCGGTGCGCGTAGTGAAAGGCGTAGATCGTGTGCATCATGAGCCACGAGCCCACCAGCGCCACCAGCCCCAGCGCGATGTGGCCTGCCCGCGCCGGCCCGCTCATCAGCTTGACCTGCTGCAGCAGCATCGCGATGGCCACCACGCTCGCCGCAATGACCACCAGCATCGAGACCAGGATCACCACGTTGGGCTGGTCCAGCGACTGGGCGCGCTTGCGGGTCTGCGCCGCATCGAAGGTGTCGGCCAGCCACCACGTGAGCAGCAGGAACACCGCCGCGCTGGTGCACCAGCCCGCGAGCCCGCGCGCCATGGCGTCGAGCGGCCAAGGGACGGCCGCGACGGCGATGCCCGCCACGCCGGCATAGAGAAGACGCTGCGGCCCGGTGGTGGTGGACAGACTTTTTGGCATCTCCAAAGCTTACCTTGAGTACTTTTTGAGGTGTGCGAACGCCTGGGTCGCCATCGTCCTACACGCACAGCGGCAATCGGCGCATGGGCTTTGCGCAAGGGGGCTATTAACTTGGCGCTCATCAACAGGGAGCAACCGCCCGGAAGACTGGCGCGCACACAAATTGCGTGTCGATCCCGAGGCGTATTTTTTTGCCTTTTCCTCCTCTTAAGGATCTCTCCATGCTGTTGCTCCGCTCCTGCCCGCTTGCCAGCTCCGCAAGGCTGACGAAGCTGGGCGCATTGGCTGGCGCCGGATTTCTCCTTGCTCCCGCACTGGCCTGGGCCGAGCCGTCGCCCGCGCTGGACCGTTTCAGCTTCTCGGCGGGGGCCTTCAGCGCCGATCCCAAATTCAACGCATCGGTCAGCTCGCCGTACGGCGCGCTGCGCACGCGCGACCTGGAGCCCGGCCGCGTGACCATGCCGCGCATCACGGCCGACCTGCTGATCGGCGACAGCCATGGCCTCTCGTTCGACTACTACCGCTACAAGCGCGACTACTTCGGCCAGGCCGCGGGCAGCGATTCCTTCGGCGGCTTCGGCACGTTCAGCGCGGTGGGCAATGCCAACATCAACGTGAAGCTCGACTTCGCCAAGCTCTCGTACAAGTGGTGGCTCGGCTCGGGCAACACGGTGTTCGGCCTGGGCGCCGGCGCCGCCTACTACAGCATCGACGTGGGCACGAACGCCAACGTCGCGGTGAACGGACGGATCCGTACCTTGAACGAGGATGCGAGCGACAACGCCGTTGCGCCGCTGCTCGAACTGGGCGTGCGGCATGCCATCAACCCCGACCTGCGCCTGTTTGCCGACCTCTCCGGCGTGCGCAAGGGCGGCGGCCGCTTCCACGGCAACATCTACAACGCCAGCGCGGGCGTGGAGTGGTTCCCGGTGAAGAACGTCGGCCTGGTGCTGGCCTATGGCGTCACCAACATCGACCTGGCGCGCCAGAGCAGCACGGCGGAGACCCGCGTCAAGGTCAAGCTGCACGGGCCTTCGGCCTTCCTCAAGGCGCGGTTCTGAGGCCCCCGCCGCGCGGCTGCCATGCCACGGGCGGGCGGCTGCGCGCATAGGTGCTTGCGATCATCGGCGGCCGGGCGGCGGCCCCCTATGATCTTTTGATGTACATCCCAGCCCCCATCCGCTCCGGCCAACCCGACGGGAGCGCCGCCAGCGCGTCCCGCGCCCGCCATCCGAACCCGCTCCGCCTTGCCGCCCCGGCGGCGGCAGCGCTGCTGCTGGCAGCGGGCACCCCGGCGCACGCGCTGGTCATCGGCGTGACCGAAGGCGTGAGCTACCAGACCACCGAAAGCCAGATCGCGCCGCGCTTCGAGCCCATTGCCGAGATGCTGAGCAAGGCGCTGAAGCAGCCGGTGACCATCAAGGTGCTGATCTCCTACACCAGCGCGCGCGAGGCCCTGAAGGAGCAGCAGGTCGACCTGGCTTTCATCCACCCGGCCCACGTGGCGCTCGAGGCCGTCAAGAGCGGCCGCTACCAGGCGCTGGCCTGGACCAGCGGCTTCACCGCCTACAAGGTGTCGCTGCTGTGCAAGGAGCCGCAGCCCATCTCCAACTGGAAGAGCATCTCCGGCAAGGGCCTGGTGATGCCCGACGCGGATTCGATCACCTCGGTGATCACGCGCGCGATGCTGCGCGAGCAGGGCCTGCAGCCCGCCGCGCTCAAGCTCACCAACACGCGCTACCAGGACGCGGTGCCCTTCTATGTGCAGAACGGCTTTGCCGCCTACGGCGCCACGGCGGCATCGGGCGTGGTCAAGACCTGGAAGGAAGGCGGCGGCAATGTGTGCGCGGAATCGCGCGCGGTGCCCATCAAGCAATGGCTGGCCTCGCGCAAGCTCGACGCCGCCACGGCCAGCGCGGCACGCGAAGCCCTGCTCGGCCTCGCGCAAAGCGATGCCGGCAAGCGCGCGCTCGCCACATCGACCTACACTGGCTTTGTCGCACCCTCGGCCGAGGTCGAGACGGCCCTGATGAGCTGGCTGGGCATCTGACCCCTGCGGGCGCGGCGTTCCAACTCCGCTTTTCATGAATCGCCCATGACCGACCTGTCCCGCTTCCCCATCACCCAGAAATGGCCCGCACAGCACCCTGACCGGCTGCAGCTGTATTCGCTGCCCACGCCCAACGGCGTGAAGGTGTCGATCATGCTGGAGGAAACCGGCCTTGCGTACGAGCCGCACCTGGTGAGCTTCGAGACCCACGACCAGATGTCGCCGGAATTCCTCTCGCTCAACCCGAACAACAAGATCCCCGCGATCCTCGACCCCCACGGGCCTGGCGGCAAGCCGCTCGCGCTGTTCGAATCGGGCGCCATTCTCCTGTACCTGGCCGACAAGACCGGCAAGCTGATTCCGCAGGACGCAGCGGGCCGCTACGAAACCATCCAGTGGCTGATGTTCCAGATGGGCGGCATCGGCCCCATGTTCGGCCAGCTCGGCTTCTTCAACAAGTTTGCCGGCAAGGACTACGAGGACAAGCGCCCGCGCGACCGCTACGTGGCCGAATCGAAGCGCCTGCTCGGCGTGCTCGACAAGCACCTGGCGAACCGCGCCTGGATCATGGGCGACGACTACACCATCGCCGACATCGCCTCGTTCCCGTGGATCCGCAACCTGATCGGCTTCTACGAAGCGGGCGACCTGGTGGGCTTCAGCGAGTTCAAGAATGTGGCGCGGGTGCTCGAAACCTTCGTGGCGCGGCCGGCGGTTGTGAAGGGTCTGGGCATTCCCAAGCGCGGTTGACCGGCCTTCGGGGCCGCAGTGCGCGCCCCACGCGAAAACAAAGCTACTCACTTTTCGATCCGAGTGTCTTTTTCAGGCACGCGCACGGGGTTCCTGCGCCTTTTCCAGCTTCGTTAAGAAG
>NZ_JBFTPJ010000566.1:0-7069 GCF_056398445.1 Variovorax sp. 01T439_2 | reverse complement strand
GCCGAAGTGCGCGCGCAGCGCGGCGCAGAAATCTGGCGTGCCGCTGAGCGAGAAGGTCACCGTGTCCAGCTCCGGCGCCTCGCGGGTCTGCTGCAGGTCGAAGTCCCAGGCCGCCCCGTCGTCGAGCGCGCCGCGCGCATCGGGRAAAGTGGCATCGGCCCAGGCCAGCACCCGCGCGATCTCGGCCAGCACTTCGTGTGTTCTTGTGGGCACGGTCGAGGCCATGGCATCGAAGGTGCCGTGGCCCTCGGTGTCTTCGCTGTAGTCGAAATCCAGGTAGCGCAGTTCGGTCATGGTGTTGTCGATGCCTTGGCGGCGGCCAGTCCGCTCAGGACCGCGCCTTCGAGTGTCGCAGGGTAGGGGCCTTCGGTGTAGTCGCCGCAGGCCTGCAGGCCCGGCGCGATGCGCATCGGCGGCCGCGCGAGCGCGGGCGTGCAGGCGAAGGTGGCGCGCTTTTCGACCACGGTCTGCACGATGTGCAACGCCGCCTGGCCGAGCTGCACGGCGGCTTGCGCAAGCGCCTGCTGCTCCAGCGTTTCGCGCGGCGTTTCGTTCGCGCTCACCACCATGGCGAGCACGCCTTCGGGCCCGCCGAGCTGGCCGCGATCGAACACGAATTGCGCCGGCGCGGTGGCGGGATGGCTGCGCAGCGCGAGCATCGGCTGCGCGAGCGGCGTGGCGCCGCGCACGTAGATGGTGGCAATGGCCTCGAAGCGCAGGGCCTCGGTGCTTTCGCACCAGCGCTGCGCGGCCACGCCGGACGCGCGCACGAGCCGAGCCGCGTCCCAGGGGGCGCACGCCAGAACGACCTGATCGAAGCGCTCGCCGTCGACCCGCCATGCCGCGCCCTCGGGCGAGATGGCGAGCACGCGCGTGCCGATGCGCAGCGTTGCGTCGTGCTGCGCGAGCCATGCCAGGGCCGCGTCGGGAAAGAGCGCGCCCAGGTCGACGCGCGGCAGCAGCAGGTCCGCGCCGCCGCTGCCGCTGAAGAGCGCATCGTGCAGCACGCGCAGGAACACCTCGCCACTCGACTGGTCGACCGGCGTGTTGAGCGCGGAAACACACAGCGGCTCGATCAGTTCCTCCATCACGCGCGGCGTGAGGCCGCCACAGAGCGCGGCCACGGTGGTGCCGGCGGCGCAGCGGAATCCGGCGAGGCGCCATTGCACGGCGGTGCGCAGCAAAGTGGACTTGTCCCGCCACGACCAGCCGCGCGCCGTGAAGATGCCGGCCAGCAGGTCGAGCGGTGCAGGCAGCCGCGGCAGTTTCAGGCCGCCGCCATCGGCAAAGCGCAGCGAAAGAGGCAGCCGCAGCAGCGCCTGGCCGGCATCGATGCCCACTTCGCGCATCAGCCTGAGCGTTGCGGCGTAGGCACCGATCAGGATGTGCTGCCCGTTGTCGAGCACCAGCCCGTGCATGTGGTCGACCCGCCGCGCGCGCCCGCCCGCCATGTGCGCTGCTTCGTACAGCGTCACGGCATGGCCGAGCCGCGTGGCTTCGACGGCGCAGGCGAGGCCGGCCCAGCCGGCGCCGACGATGGCTGTTCTCAAATGCGCCCCAATGCCTGGACTTTCCACGCCAGCCAGAACTTGCGCACCGGCGTCAGGCTCACGCGCTGGTTCAGCACCTGGAAGTTGTCGCGCTCGATCTCGCGCAGCAGCGTGCGGTAGATGCTGGCCATCATGAGACCGGGCTTCTGCGCGCGGCGGTCGGGGGCGGGCAGCAGGGCGAGGGCTTCGTCGTATGCCGCATGCGCGCGTTCGGCCTGGAACTTCATGAGCGCGACGAAGCGCTCCGAATGCACGCGGTTGAGAATCTCGTGCGCCTTGACGTCGAATTTCTGCAGCTCGTTCACGGGCAGGTAGATGCGGCCGCGCAGCGCGTCCTCGCCAACGTCGCGAATGATGTTGGTGAGCTGCAGCGCCAGGCCCAGCTTGTGCGCATAGGCGGTGGTCTGCGGATCGGTCTGGCCGAAGATGCGCGCCGCGACTTCGCCCACCACGCCGGCCACCAGGTGGCAGTAGCGCGCGAGGCCGGGAAAGTCGAGGTAGCGGGTTTGGTCGAGGTCCATCTGGCAGCCGTCGATCACCTCGTTGAGCTGGGCGGGCTCGATGCCGTAGGTGGCGGCATGCGGCACCAGCGCCTGCATCACGGGATGGCGCGGCGGTCCCGCAAAGGACTGCGCGACCTCGGTGCGCCACCAGGCGAGCTTGGTCGCGGCCACGCCGGGGTCGCTGACCTCGTCGACCACGTCGTCGATCTCGCGACAGAAGGCATAGAAGGCCGTGATCGCGGCGCGCCGCGGCTTGGGAAGGAACAGAAACGCGTAATAGAAACTGCTGCCCGAGGCGGCGGCCTTGTCCTGTACGTATTGCTCGGGAGTCATCGGAGGGGCGCTTTCATGGGCCGCAATTGTCTCCGCATCCGAAGGGCGCGCCAGGCCAGCAGCGGCGCATCGGCCTTCCCGATTTTCGGGCGCTGCGAAAAGGTGTCGAAGCCCAGGTCCTCGATCTTGTCGAGAATGCGCAGGCCGCCCTGCACGACGAAGCGCAGCTCCCAGCCGGCGCGGCCGGGCAGGCGATGGACCAAGGGCGCGCCCTCAGCCATCAGCTCCCGCGCCCAGGCGCTTTCGACGGCGATCAGGTTGATGGCTTCCTGCGGCGGCGGGGCTTCGGCCAGCGGCATGAAGACCTTGAAACTCTCGCGCGTCAGGCCGCGCCGGGCACAGTCGGCCAGCGGCGGATAGAAGCGGCCGCGCGGCAGGTCCACGCTCGGGTCCTGCCAGAAATTGATGAGTTGCAGCGCGCTGCAGATGGCGTCGCTTTGCGCCAGCGCCTGTGCATCGTTCACGCCGTAGAGGTGCAGCAGCAGGCGGCCGACCGGGTTGGCGGAGCGGCGGCAGTAGTCGAGCAGTTCGGCGCGGTCGGCGTAGGTTCCGCCGTCGCGGGTCTTCTCGATGTCCTGCATGAAGGCGCTCAGCAGGTCGGCGAGCAGTTGTTCCGGAAGCTTGAACTGCGCGATGCTGTGGGCGAGCGGGCCGAACACCTGAGGCCAGCGCGAGGAGGGTGCCACCTGGCCGCGCGCGGCGGCTGCCAGTTCTTCGCGGTAGGCACGAAGAGAAATGGTAGATCGCTGCAATCGGCGGCCGCAGATGCGGCGGGCACAGCCAGGAGGCCACGGGGAAATTCTCGTAATGCGCCGGCGGCGCGGCAATATGGGGTGGTGCAGGCACGCCGCGATTGTCCGCGACACGCGGCGCGGACTATGCTCGCGGCGTCGCCAACATCTCACTTCCTTTTCATTCATGAATGCACCCACGCAGGCTCCCGCCGTCCCGAGTCCCGCGCCAGGCGAGGCGCCACATGCGGCGGGGCCGGGCCTGATGATCGCGGCGCTCGGGGTAGTTTTCGGCGACATCGGCACCTCTCCGCTCTACGCCTTCAAGGAAACGCTCAATCCCGAGCACGGCGTGGCGTTCACGCCCGATGCGGTGCTGGGCCTGCTTTCGCTGATCTTCTGGGGCCTGATGTTCGTGGTCACGCTCAAGTACGTGGTGTTCGTGCTGCGCGCGGACCACGACGGCGAGGGCGGCATCCTGGCGCTGCAGGCCCTCGCACGCAATGCGGTGGCGGGCCCGCGGACCCGGCCCTGGGTGCTGAACGTCATTGCGGGGCTCGGCCTGGTCGGCGCGGCCATGTTCTATGGCGACAGCCTGATCACGCCGGCGATCTCGGTGCTGTCGGCGGTCGAGGGGCTGGAGGTGCAGGCGCCGGTGCTGCAGCGCGTGGTGATCCCGATCACCATCCTGATCCTGCTCGGGCTCTTCGCGGTGCAGCGCAAGGGCACCGGCGCGGTGGGCAAGGTGTTCGGGCCGGTCATGCTGCTGTGGTTCCTGGTGCTGGCCGTTGCGGGCGGCTGGCAGGTGCTGCAGCATCCGCAGGTGCTGGCGGCGCTCGATCCGCGCCGGGCCGTCGCTTTCCTGGTCGAGCACCGGCTGCAGTCGCTGGCGGTGCTGGGGGCGGTGTTTCTTGCCTTTACCGGCGGCGAGGCGCTGTATGCCGACATGGGGCACTTCGGCGCGCGCTCGATCCGCTTCGCCTGGCTCTTCATCGCGCTGCCCGGGCTGGTGCTGAACTACTTCGGCCAGGGCGCGCTGGTGCTGGCGGAGCCGGCGGCGGTCGACAACCCCTTCTTCCGGCTCTTTCCTCCATGGGGCGTCGTGCCGATGGTGGTGCTGGCCGCGATGGCGACCGTCATTGCGTCGCAGGCCGTGATTTCGGGCGCGTTTTCACTGACTGCTCACGCGATGCGCATGGGCTACCTGCCGCGCATGCGCGTGGTGCAGACCTCGGGCTCGGCCATCGGCCAGATCTACGTGCCGGTCGTCAACTGGATGCTGATGACGGGCGTGCTGCTGCTGGTGCTGGGCTTTCGCAGCTCGGGGGCGCTGTCGGCGGCCTACGGCATTGCGGTATCGGTCACGATGGTGACCACCACGCTGCTGGCGGGCGTCGTGGCCTGGGGCCTCTGGCGCTGGAACAAGGTGGCGGTGGTCGTCGGGGTGGTGGCTTTTGCTGCCGTCGACCTGACTTTCGTGGCGGCCAACAGCCTCAAGATCGCCGAGGGCGGCTGGCTCACGCTGGCCGTGGCGGTGGCGGTGATGCTGCTGTTCACCACCTGGGCCAAGGGCCGCCGGCTGGGCCTGGAGGCCCTCGCGGCCGAGAGCATGCCGCTCAAGACCTTCGTCGAATCGCTGGCGCTCCACATGCCGCATCGCGTGCGCGGCACGGCCGTGTTCCTGAACGCCGATGCCACCGCCGTGCCCCATGCGCTGCTTCACAACCTCAAGCACAACCAGGTGCTGCACGAGCAGGTGATCGTGCTGCGGGTGCTGGCCTGCGACACGCCGCGCGTGGACGCGCGCCAGCGCATCGAGGCCGAGCAGCTGACGGACGGCATCTGGGTGGTCACCGCGCGCCACGGCTTCATGGAACGGCCCGACGTGCCCGAGTTCATCCGCATCCTGGCCTACCAGAAGACGCTGGCCATCGATTCGATGACCACCTCCTACTTCGTCTCGCGCGCCTCGGTGGGGGAGGAGCACCTCCCCGGCATGAACCCCGTGCGCCGCGCGCTCTTCGGCTGGCTGCAGCGCAATGCGGGCCGGGCGTCCGACTATTTCGAGCTGCCGGACAACCGGCTGGTCGAAATGGGCCAGAGGACCTGACAACCCCCGAATCTCGATTGACAGTCCCTGAGGTTTACCCTAAATTACTAACCAGTGGGTCAGTAATGACCGGGTTCGACCTTTCTAGGGTGTCTCATGACTGCCTCCTCCGGCTTTTCTCCTCTTGCCCGCAGTGCCGCCTGGCTGCTGCTCCCCGCCTTGTTCCTGGCCGGCTGTTCGCAGTCGAAGCCGGCCGAGGAACCCGTGCGCGCCGTCAAGCTGGTGACCGTGGGCACCAGCGATTTCGAGGCCCAGCCCGAGTTCTCGGCCGAGGTCCGGGCGCGCGTCGAATCGCGGCTGGGCTTCCGCGTGGCGGGCAAGATCACCAAACGACAAGCCGAGCTCGGCCAGCATGTGCAGGCCGGCCAGGTGCTGGCCCAGCTCGATCCGCAGGACTACCGGCTGGCCGCTGAAGCGGCGCGCGCGCAGCTGGCGGCAGCCCAGACCAACCGCGATCTCGCAGCGGCCGATCTCAAGCGCTATACCGAACTGCGCGCGCAGAACTTCATCAGCGGCGCCGAGCTGGAGCGCCGCGAATCCACCTGGAAGGCCGCGCAGGCGCAACTCGAGCAGGCGCAGGCCCAGCTTTCGTCGCAGGGCAACCAGGCCAGCTACACCACGCTGGTGGCCGACGTGGCCGGCATCATCACCGCCATCGAGGCCGAGCCCGGGCAGGTGGTGCAGGCGGGCACGCCGGTCGTGCGCATTGCGCAGGACGGCGCGCGCGACGTGGTGTTTGCGGTGCCCGAAGACCGCGCCGCGCTCATCAAGCCCGGATCGCCGGTCATGGTGCGCGGCTGGTCGGGCGGCAGCGAGCTGCAGGGCGAGGTGCGCGAAGTGGCGGCCAGCGCCGACGCAGTCACGCGCACCTACGCGGTCAAGGTGGCGATCGATGCCGCCACCTCGCCGGCGCTCGGCGCCACCGTGTATGCCCGCCCGCAGGCGCTGGCACGCACCGGCGGCGCGGTCATGAAGCTGCCGACCAGTGCCTTGCGCCAGGAAGGCAAGGGCACGGCGGTCTGGGTGCTCGACAAGTCGACCATGACGGTGCGCTCGCAACCGGTGCAGGTGGCCACGGCCGACGGCAACGAGGCCGTGATCGGCGCTGGCCTCGCGCCCGGCATGATGGTCGTGGCCGCGGGCGTGCATGTGCTCTCGCCGGGGCAGAAGGTCACCATCTACCAGTCGAAGGAGGCTGCCGCGGCAGCCGCCAACGCGAAGGAATCGGCGCAGCCGGTCGAGGCCGTGGCGGCCTCGAAGAAGGAGATCGCTGCAGGTGCTTCCAAATGACGGAAGGCGCAGCTACCACCGCCAAGCCCGCCGGCTTCAATCTTTCCAAATGGGCGCTGGACCACGCGCCCCTCACGCGCTACCTGATGGTGGTGCTGATGGTGCTGGGCGCCTTCGCGTACTTCCAGCTCGGCCAGGACGAAGACCCGCCGTTCACCTTCCGTGCCATGGTGGTTCGCACCTTCTGGCCCGGCGCCACTGCCCAGCAGGTGGCCGAGCAGGTCACCGACAAGCTCGAGCGCACGCTGCAGGAGGCACCGTACGCCGACAAGATCCGCAGCTACTCGAAGCCGGGCGAGTCGCAGATCATTTTCCAGATCAAGGACTCGTCCAAGGCCGCCGACGTGGCCAACGTCTGGTACACGGTGCGCAAGAAGGTCGGCGACATGCGCAACACGCTGCCGCCGGGCGTGCAGGGGCCGTTCTTCAATGACGATTTCGGCGACGTCTATGGCGTGATCTACGCGCTGGAGAGCGAAGGCTTCAGCCAGGCCGAGCTCAAGACCTTGGCCGACGAGGTGCGCCAGCAGCTGCTGGCGCCAGCAGCTGCTG
>NZ_JBFTPJ010000565.1:0-3938 GCF_056398445.1 Variovorax sp. 01T439_2 | reverse complement strand
AAACTGCACATTCGTAAAGGTTTAGTGCAGACCGTGCCATCAGCAACATAGAATTTTTGATTGCGTCAAAAGAAACTTCAATTTCGAGTCAAATCGAATTTTGAATGTAACGGCATAACGCGTCAGGTGAGAGACCTGACATATTCCTTGTGATGATTTTGTAGTTTCGCAAGAAACGTCAAAGTTATAGGGTCAAGTGAATAAGAGCACGTGGTGGATGCCTTGGCGATGATAGGCGACGAAGGACGTGATAGCCTGCGATAAGCTTCGGGGAGCTGGCAAATTAGCTTTGATCCGGAGATTTCCGAATGGGGAAACCCACCGAAAGGTATCGCATGATGAATACATAGTCATGCGAGGCGAACCGGGTGAACTGAAACATCTCAGTAGCTCGAGGAAAAGACATCAACCGAGATTCCGAAAGTAGTGGCGAGCGAAATCGGAGAAGCCTGTTAGTGATAGCACAAGACATAACGGAACAGTTTGGAAAGACTGGCCATAGCGGGTGATAGCCCCGTACGTGAAATGACCTGTGTGGTACTGAGCTAACGACAAGTAGGGCGGGACACGAGAAATCCTGTCTGAATATGGGGGGACCATCCTCCAAGGCTAAATACTCATCATCGACCGATAGTGAACTAGTACCGTGAGGGAAAGGCGAAAAGAACCCCGGGAGGGGAGTGAAATAGATCCTGAAACCGCGTGCTTACAAAAAGTAGGAGCCTCGTAAGGGGTGACTGCGTACCTTTTGTATAATGGGTCAGCGACTTAYWTTCAGTGGCRAGSTTAACCGAATAGGGAAGCCGTAGAGAAATCGAGTCCGAATAGGGCGATCAGTCGCTGGGTGTAGACCCGAAACCAAGTGATCTATCCATGGCCAGGATGAAGGTGCCGTAACAGGTACTGGAGGTCCGAACCGACTAGTGTTGCAAAACTAGCGGATGAGCTGTGGATAGGGGTGAAAGGCTAAACAAACTTGGAAATAGCTGGTTCTCTCCGAAAACTATTTAGGTAGTGCCTCAAGTATTACCATCGGGGGTAGAGCACTGTTTTGGCTAGGGGGTCATGGCGACTTACCAAACCAAGGCAAACTCCGAATACCGATGAGTACAGCTTGGGAGACAGAGCACCGGGTGCTAACGTCCGGACTCAAGAGGGAAACAACCCAGACCGCCAGCTAAGGTCCCTAAAATTGGCTAAGTGGGAAACGAWGTGGGAAGGCYMARACAGYCAGGATGTTGGCTTAGAAGCAGCCATCATTTAAAGAAAGCGTAATAGCTCACTGRTCGAGTCGKCCTGCGCGGAAGATGTAACGGGGCTAAGCCAGTTACCGAAGCTGCGGATTTGCAATTTATTGCAAGTGGTAGGAGAGCGTTCTGTAAGCCTGTGAAGGTGCGTTGTAAAGCGTGCTGGAGGTATCAGAAGTGCGAATGCTGACATGAGTAGCGTTAAAGGGGGTGAAAAGCCCCCTCGCCGTAAGCGCAAGGTTTTCTACGCAACGTTCATCGGCGTAGAGTGAGTCGGCCCCTAAGGCGAGGCAGAGATGCGTAGYYGATGGGAARCAGGTYAATATTCCTGTACCGTTATATAGTGCGATGTGGGGACGGATCTTAATAGGTCATCCGGGTGTTGGATATCCCGGTTTAGTTGGATGTAGGCGTGCATTAGGCAAATCCGGTGCACATATACCGAGGCCAACGATCGAGCGGACTTGTCCGTGAAGTGACTGAACGAGGTTCCAGGAAAAGCCACTAAGCTTCAGCTATATACGACCGTACCGCAAACCGACACWGGTGSGCGAGATGAGTATTCTAAGGCGCTTGAGAGAACTCRGGAGAAGGAACTCGGCAAATTGRYACCGTAACTTCGGAAGAAGGTGTGCCCTATTAGTGTGTAGTGAACAACGAAGCATGAATGGGTTGCAAAAAATCGGTGGCTGCGACTGTTTATTAAAAACACAGCACTCTGCAAACACGAAAGTGGACGTATAGGGTGTGACGCCTGCCCGGTGCTGGAAGRTTAAWTGATGGGGTGCAAGCTCTTGATYGAAGTCCCAGTAAACGGCGGCCGTAACTATAACGGTCCTAAGGTAGCGAAATTCCTTGTCGGGTAAGTTCCGACCTGCACGAATGGCGTAACGATGGCCACACTGTCTCCTCCTGAGACTCAGCGAAGTTGAAATGTTTGTGATGATGCAATCTCCCCGCGGAAAGACGGAAAGACCCCATGAACCTTTACTRTAGCTTTGYAYTGGACTTTGAACAGATCTGTGTAGGATAGGTGGGAGGCTTTGAAGCRGGGTCGCTAGATSTTGTGGAGCCAACGTTGAAATACCACCCTGGTGTGTTTGAGGTTCTAACCTAGGTCCATTATCTGGATCGGGGACAGTGCATGGTAGGCAGTTTGACTGGGGCGGTCTCCTCCYAAAGCGTAACGGAGGAGTTCGAAGGTACGCTAGTTACGGTCRGACATCGTGACGATAGTGCAATGGCATAAGSGKGCTTRACTGCGAGACYKACAAGTCGAGCAGAKGCGAAAGMAGGACWTAGTGATCCGGTGGTTCTGTATGGAAGGGCCATCGCTCAACGGATAAAAGGTACTCYGGGGATAACAGGCTGATACCGCCCAAGAGTTCATATCGACGGCGGTGTTTGGCACCTCGATGTCGGCTCATCWCATCCTGGGGCTGWAGYMGGTCCCAAGGGTATGGCTGTTCGCCATTTAAAGAGGTACGTGAGCTGGGTTTAAAACGTCGTGAGACAGTTTGGTCCCTATCTTCCGTGGGCGCTGCAGATTTGAGGAAGCCTGCTCCTAGTACGAGAGGACCGGAGTGGACACACCTCTGGTGTATCGGTTGTCACGCCAGTGGCATTGCCGAGTAGCTAAGTGTGGAAGAGATAACCGCTGAAAGCATCTAAGCGGGAAACTCGTTTCAAGATGAGATCTGCCGGGGCCTTGAGCCCCCTAAAGAGTCGTTCAAGACCAGGACGTTGATAGGTCAGGTGTGGAAGCGCAGTAATGCGTTAAGCTAACTGATACTAATTGCTCGTGCGGCTTGACCCTATAACTTTGATCAATCAGATCAAGGTGTTATGCCAAGTTGACGCATTCAAAATAATTCGCCAAAAGCTGATTCCAAACTCTATGAATTCGTTGTGTTGATCATGTGATCAGCACGACAACAAGTTATGCCTGATGACCATAGCGACGTGGTACCACTCCTTCCCATCCCGAACAGGACAGTGAAACGCGTCAGCGCCGATGATAGTGCGGGTTCCCGTGTGAAAGTAGGTCATCGTCAGGCTCTTACAGCCAGGAAAAGCCCAACACGGTGTGTTGGGCTTTTTTCTTTGCAGCTTTAAAAAGCGCGTCATCTTTCGGTGGCGCGCTTTTTTTATTCCAGCAGACAAAGATCAGATATTGCGGATGCCCGAGGAGTCCATCTCCGCCGCACCTGCGCCGATCAGTTCGTGCAAGACGTCCCCGGCCAGTTGCTCCAATTCCACGTCGGCAAAGAAGCGCGAACGAACGATATCCACATACGACGTGCTGCGGACCCAGGCTTTCCAGTCGTCAAGGGCAATGGACTGCACCTCCAGCAGCTTGAACTTCATCAGCACCTTGATGGCGTGCCGCGCATGCTTCACGGGGTCGCGCTGAAGACCCTCGAGCCGGCGGCGCGCCGTGGCCAAGGCTTTGCCGACATCGCCAAAGACCGAACCATGGCCCGGGATCACCTGCAGCGGCCCCAGCGCCTCGATCCGATCCAGCGTCACAGCCAGATCGCCGAATGACGGTTCGCCCACGAGTTCGGGAAAGGCGACGCCGAAGCCGCTTTCCCACAGGGCGTCCGCCGAGATCAGCGTCCGTGAAGCGGGATCGAAGAGGATGATCGAGTGGGGATCATGGCCAGGCGCGCCATGCACCTGCCACGGGAT
>NZ_JBFTPJ010000564.1:0-4490 GCF_056398445.1 Variovorax sp. 01T439_2 | reverse complement strand
TCTTCATCCTCCAGGAGAGTTCAATGCCAAGAGGTGACAAGTCGTCCTATACGGACAAGCAGAAACGCAAGGCCGAGCACATCGAGGAAGGCTACGAGCATCGCGGCGTGGGCAAGGGCGAAGCCGAAAGGCGCGCCTGGGCCACCGTCAACGCCGAGACCGGCGGCGGCAAGAAGAGCGGCAGCGGCCGCGGCAAGGCGGAGAACCACGCGCCCTCGCGCACCGGCGGCCACAAGGGCGGCGCCGCGGCGGCGTCCCGCACGGCCGCCGAACGCTCGGCCTCGGCCAAGAAGGCTGCGGCCACGCGCAAGCGCAACGCCGAACGGCGCAGCGGCTGACTCCCAAACGAAGGCAGGCAATGACACGCGTATCCGAACTGATGACCCGCGGCGTGCGGACCCTGTCGCCGTCCGACACGGTGGCGCTGGCCGCCCAGGCCATGGACGAGCTGGACATCGGCGCCATTCCCGTGTGCGACGGCCAGCGGCTGCTGGGCATGGTGACCGACCGCGACATCGTGCTTCGCGTGGTCGCGCAGACGCGCCCGCTGGACACCGCGCTGTCCGAGGTGATGTCGAAGGACGTCAAGTGGTGCAGCGAGAACGACAACGTCGAAACCGTGATGGACGAGATGGCCGGCTACCAGGTGCGGCGCATGCCGGTGGTGGACCACGGCCGCAGGCTGGTGGGCATGCTGTCGCTGGGCGACACCGCCGCCAAGGGCGACATCGGCAAGGCCGGCGACACGCTCAACATCATCTCCCAGCCGGCCGAGCCCGACCGCTCCGGGCAGTCCGCGGCCAGCGGACCCGCCGGCGGGGGCTCCTCGTAGGTCCGGCGCGGCGCGGGTTCTCTGTTTGTCTGCCTACGGCTTGTGCACGCATCAGCGCTTCGCAGGCAGGCGGATGCGCGGCCCGGGCGTGGTGGAGACGCGCAGCGCTTCCTGCGCCTGGCGCAGGAAGCGCTCATTGCGTGCGCTCGTCTGCGAGGCGACGCAATCGCGCGGAACGACGGCCTCGAGGTCGCGCATGCCCGCGTCGGCCACGGTGGCCCAGATGCACTGGTCGCTGGCCACGCCGGTCACGATCAGCCGCGTGGCCTTGAGATAGGCGAGCAGCAGCTCGAGCGGTGTTGCGAAGAAGGCGGACTGCTTGGGCTTGAGCACGAAGTAGTCCGTTTCCTCGGGCAGCAGCGTCGAGGTGATCTCGGCACCAGCGCCTCCAGCGGCCAGCGACAGTTCCACCAGCTTGGGAAAGTCCGAGCGCCAGCGTCCGCGGTTGTCGTTGACGTAGATGGCGGGCACCCCGGCGCGCGTGCAGCGCGCCTTCAGCGCCGCGATGCGCCCCGCAATGGCATGCGCGCCGGGCAACAGCTTTTCGGCATCGGGAAAGTCCCAGCAACTGATCATGTCGATGATCAGGAGGGCCGTGTGGCCCGCGGCGGGAGCCGGTGCGAGGGCGGGGGGCTGGGATTGCGAGCGGGAAGGCGCCATGGCGGCCCCACCATTCCCAATGGACGGCGCCGCGGCCGTAGGAAAGGCCCGCGTGGCTGCGAAAGTCGCCACCACGCGCGCCGGTCAGGGCCGGCCGGGGCCGCCGCCGCTCAACGGCCTTGCGGCACGCCGAACGCCGCGCGCACTTCGTCGAGCCGTGCTTGCGCGACCTCGAAGCACTCGGCCAATTGCTCCGGCGTGGCCGGTGGATAGCCGGCCGGCGGCTGCAGCGCATTGCCCAGCCGTTCCCAGGCGGCCTCCCAGGCCAGCTTGGCAAGCGCACGGGACTCCGGGTTGGAAGGAGCGGGCATGTTCGTCCTCGGTTGTGGCGAATGGGAGTATGCGCCCGAGGAAAGAAGGGCGGTTTGGCAGAGGCCGCGTAGGAGGCCTCTTTCACAACGACGCGCGTTATCCCGCCCCGCCGGGCCGAAACCTGTCCGACCATCGGCGCGAGGACGACGCCCGCCCTGGGCCTGCTGCAAAGAAGCCACAAGCTAGGCCCGTGCAGGAGAGCCTTCTGTAGGAACCGGCCTCATCGAGATGCACGGATTGCCCCCGTGCACCCAGCCAACCGTTCACAAGGAGTTTTCCCGATGAACAGATCCGCTTTCACCCGGCCTCTTGCCCTTGTTGCCCTTGTCACCGGCGCTTCCTCCGGCATCCGCCCGGAGGCGCACCGCTAAGCCCGGGCCCATGCCATGGACACCCTTTTCAGCTCCGGAGTCGCCCTCGTGGACACGGTCCTCAAGAGCACCGGCGGCAGCGTTGTGGTCTGGAGCGCGGACCCGCAGGCCTACGGCAGCGATCACGAACGGGCCACGCGCAGCAATTTCGCGCAGCGGCTCGCAGCGCTGAAGCAGTTCCGCTACGCGGGCGAATACGACGCCTCGCGCGCGCACGAGAGCACGCCGCTGTACTTCGTGCCGAGCGACACCATCGCCAGCACGCAGCTTGCGCGCTCGCTCGGCATCTCGACGCTGCACGACCTGTTCGGCGGCGTGGTTCCGCACCCCTTCGTCGCCACCAAGGCGATCACGCACCCGCTGGTGGGCAGGGCGGCGGCCTGTCCCGAGGGATGGGAGCCGGCCTTCGCTCCGGCCGTGTCGCAGGCGGTGCTCGGCGGCTTTTCGGCGTTCTCGGTCGAGGACGCGCGATGGGCCGGGCGCCACCTGCTGGAAAGCGGCGCGGTGCGCATCAAGCCGGTGTGCGCCACCGGCGGGCGCGGCCAGGCGATGGCCGCCGATGCCGATGCCCTGGACCGCTGCCTCGCGGCCATGGACGAGAGCGAGATCGCGCTGCACGGCGTGGTGCTCGAAGAGAACCTCGCCAGGCCGGAGACCTACAGCGTCGGGCAGGTGCTGGTCGACCAGATGATCGTGAGCTATTTCGGCCGCCAGCGGATGACGCTCGACAACACCGGCCAGAACGTCTACGGCGGCTCCGACCTGACGCTCGTGCGCGGCAACTTCGATGCGCTGCTGGCCATCACCAGCCCGCCGCCGGCGCTTTGCCTGGCGATCGAGCAGGCGCGGCGCTACCACCATGCGGTGATCGAGTGCTACCCGGGCTTCTTTGCGTCGCGCGTGAACTACGACGTGGCGCAGGGCCTGGGCGCGGACGGCGCCTGGCGCTCGGGCGTGCTCGAGCAGTCGTGGCGCGTGGGCGGCGCCACCGGGGCCGAAATGGTTGCGCTCGAATGCTTCTGGCGCGACCCGGCGCTCGAGCGCGTGCGCATCTCCTGCTTCGAGGCGTAYGGTGAGGCGCCGGCGATCCCGGCGGGCGCAACGGTGCACTACCGCGGCGTCGACTCGCAGATCGGGCCGCTCGCCAAATACGCATTGTTCCAGCCATATGACAGCGACACGACATAACTTCATAGACATATCCGTAGACGGCCAGCACATTGCCGGAACGCTGGTTGCCGCCTCCACGATGGTGCCCGGCGTTCTCCTGGTCCATGGCTGGGATGGCAGCCAGGAGCAGTACATCGCGCGCGCGCACGAGATTGCCGCGCTCGGCTGCGTCTGCCTCACCTTCGACCTGCGCGGCCATGCGCGCCATGCCTCGCTGCGCCAGGAGGTCACGCGCGAGGACAACCTGCGCGACGTGCTCGCGGCCTACGACACGCTCATCAGCCACCCCACCGTCGACCCGCAGGCCATTGCCATCGTCGGCAGCAGCTACGGCGGCTACCTGGCGGCGCTGGTCAGCACCATGCGGCCGGTGCGCTGGCTCGCGCTGCGGGCGCCGGCGCTCTACCGCGACCGCGAGTGGCTCGCGCCCAAGGCTACCTGGGTGCCTTCAAGCGCGTGCGCTCCGCGACCTACCGCGTCATTTCGGGGGCCGACCATGCGCTGTCGAAGCAGGCGCACCGCCAGGCCTATGGACAACTCCTCGTCTCCTGGATGACGGAGATGACGCTGGGCGCCCGGGCGACCGGCACCATGACGCGGCCCGTCTCCGCGAGTCCCGCATAGAAAGACAGGTTTCCCATGCAAACCCCCGCCCTGACCCTGAGCGAAAGGCAACGCTCGACGCTGCGGACCGGCCTCGTCGCGGGAACCCTCGCAAGCTTTGCCTCCACCGCCGCGCTGATGCTGTGCGGCCGCCGCGAGGCCGGCAGCCTTGTGGCGCCGACCAATGCCACCAGCCACTGGCTCTGGGGCGACCGGGCCTTCGATGTGCGCGGCCCCACGCTGAAGCACACCGCGCTCGGCTATGCCACGCACCATGCGAGCGCCATCTTCTGGGCGCTGATCTATGGCTGGCTGCATGCCAGCCGGCATCCCGCGCAGTCGGCTCCCGCGGCGCTCGCGAGCGCCGGCGCCGCCACCGCGCTGGCCTGCGCGGTGGACTACACGATCACGCCGCACCGGCTCAGGCCGGGCTTCGAGCACCACCTTTCGAAGCGCTCCCTGGGGGCGGTCTACGGCCTCTTTGCCCTGGGGCTGGCGGCCGGATGCCTGCTGGCCCAGCGCGGCAACGCGCACGAGTAGTG
>NZ_JBFTPJ010000563.1:0-3939 GCF_056398445.1 Variovorax sp. 01T439_2 | reverse complement strand
CGCGAACTTCGACAGGTTGATGTTCACCGGCACCGACGCATCCTAGAGCGTCAGGTGTGCAGGCTGATGCTCCGCGTGGTTGGTGTTGCTGATGAACACGCTCGAGAGGCGGTCGAAGGTCAGCTTGCCGTCCGGCTTCGGATAGGCGATGGGCTTGCACTCCGCCGCCGGCTTGAGGTACAGGTGGTCCGGCTTGTTGCGGCGCAGGGTCCATGGAATGTGGCCCTTGAGAAGCCACTGCTCGATGCCGTTCATGAAGGTGGCAATGCCCAGCCCCTTCTTGAACCAGGCCTTGAAGTTGCGTGACTTGTTCAGTTCCGCGTGGAGCCAGCTCTTCTCGAACGCCGCCGGGTAGGCCGTGAGCTCGTCGTGCTGGCGGCCGGCCTGCACCGCGACGAAGGCCGCTTCGGCGGCCAGCATGCCGGTCTTGATGGCGGCGTGGCTGCCCTTGATGCGGCTCACGTTCAGGTAGCCGGCCTCGCAGCCGACCAGCGCGCCGCCCGGGAACACCGTCTTGGGCAGCGACGTCAGGCCGCCGGCCGTGATGGCGCGCGCGCCGTAGCCGATGCGCTTGGCCGGCTTGATGCCCTGGGCCTCGTCGCCTTCGAGGTACCAGCGGATGTTGGGGTGCAGCTTCCAGCGCTGCATTTCCTCGAACGGGCTCAGGTAGGGGTTGCTGTAGTCCAGGCCCGTGATGAAGCCCATGGAAATCTTGTTGTCTTCCATGTGATAGAGGAAGGCGCCGCCGTAGGTGTCGCTCTTCATCGGCCAGCCGGCGGTGTGCAGCACGAAGCCGGGCTGGTGGCGCTTGGGGTCGACTTCCCACACTTCCTTCACGCCCAGGCCGTAGGTCTGCGGGTCCTTGCCCTCGTCGAGCTTGAATCTGGCGATCAGCTGGCGGCCCAGGTGGCCGCGCGCGCCTTCGGCAAACACCGTGTACTTGCCCAGGAGCTCCATGCCGAGCTGGAAGTTCTCGGTGGGTTCGCCGTCCTTGCCCACGCCCATGTTGCCGGTGGCCACGCCGCGCACCGAGCCGTTCTCGTTGTAGAGCACTTCGGCCGCCGGGAAGCCCGGAAAGATCTCCACGCCCAGGTTCTCGGCCTGCTGCGCCAGCCACTTGGTGAAGGCGCCCAGGCTGATGATGTAGTTGCCGTGGTTCTGGAAGCAGGCCGGAAGGAACAGGTTGGGCGTGCGCAGGCCCGATTTTTCGCCGAGGAACACCATGGCGTCGTCGGTCACGGGCTGGTTCAGCGGGGCGCCCAGCTCCTTCCAGTCGGGCAGCAGCTCGTTGAGCGCGCGCGGGTCCATGATGGCGCCCGAGAGAATGTGCGCGCCGGGCTCGGAGCCCTTCTCGAGCACCACCACCGAGATTTCCTTGTCGTGCTGGGCCGCCAGCTGCTTGAGCCGGATGGCGGTCGAGAGGCCGGCCGGGCCGCCGCCGACGACCACCACGTCATATTCCATGGATTCGCGGGGGCCGAACTGGGCGAGGATTTCGTCGTGGGTCATGTGGGTCTCGTCGATAATGATTTGAGGCTCGGACGCTTCGAGGGCGCGAAACATTTTATGTGGAGTGCCGGGCGTCGCCTCGGCGACTCGGCAACCGCTCAACAGGACCCCCTTCCCATGGCTTACAGCATCGATCTTTCGGGCCGCGTGGCCTTCATCACCGGCGCTTCCAGCGGGCTGGGCGCGCAGTTTGCCAAGACGCTGGCGCGTGCCGGCGCCGCGGTGGTGCTCGCGAGCCGCCGGCTCGAGAAACTGAAGGAGCTGCGCGCCCGCATCGAGGGCGAGGGCGGCGACGCGCATGCGGTCGAGCTCGACGTGACCGACATCGGCAGCATCAAGGCCGCGGTGGCGCGCGCCGAAACCGAGGTCGGCCCCATCGACATCCTGGTCAACAACTCGGGCGTGAGCACCACCCAGCGCCTTTCGGACGTCACGCCGGACGACTACGACTACATCTTCGACACCAACGTGAAGGGCTCCTTCTTCGTCGCACAGGAGGTGGGCAAGCGCATGCTGGCGCGTGCCGACGGTTCGGCGCCGGGCACCTATATCGGCGGGCGCATCATCAACATCGCCTCGGTGGCGGCACTCAAGGTGCTGCCGCAGATCGGCACCTACTGCATGAGCAAGGCCGCGGTGGTGCAGATGACCAAGGCCATGGCGCTCGAATGGGGCCGCTTCGGCATCAACGTGAACGCGCTGTGCCCGGGCTACATCGCGACCGAGCTCAACGAGGACCACTGGGCCTCCGAAGGCGGCGCCAAGCTCGTGAGCATGCTGCCGCGCAAGCGCGTGGGCAAGCCCGAAGACCTGGACGGCCTGATCGTGCTGCTGGCCAGCGGCCAGAGCCATTTCGTGAACGGCGCGGTCATTGCGGCCGACGATGGGTTCGCGCTCTGATCCCCTCCATCAAAGCCACCGATGAGAATCGAAATCCCCGAGAAGAAAAAGTTCGTGTTCGAGATGTCCATCCCCATCCGCTGGGGCGACATGGACGCCATGGGGCATCTGAACAACGGCACCTATTTCCGCTACCTCGAAACCGCGCGCATCGACTGGATCCGTTCGCTCGGCATCGAACCCGCGCCGGGCGGCGAGGGCATGGTGATCGTCAACGCCTTCTGCAATTTCTACCGGCAGATCGAATACCCCGGCGACGTGCTGCTCAAGATGTACGTGAGCGACCCGGCGCGCACCACCTTCGAGAGCTGGGCCACCATGGCGCGGGCCGAGGCGCCCGAGGTGATCTGCGCGGCCGGCGGGGCAACCACGATCTGGGTCGATTTTCCGAAGCAGAAGGCGCTGCCCTTGCCCGACTGGCTGCGCGCGGTGGTGAGCGAGTAGGGCGCGCAGCTACGCCGGCCGCAGCACGATGCGCGCCTCGAAGCCATGGGCCGCACCCGGCGGCGGCGATGCCAGCTCGAGCCTGGCGCCGTGCTTCTCGACGATGGTGCCCACGATCGACAGCCCCAGGCCGTAGCCTGCGCGATCGGAGCTGTGGCGCACGTGGCGCTGCTGCAGCGTGGCGAGCTGTTCGGCGCTGACGCCCGCGCCGAAGTCGCGCACCGCGAGCGTGCAGGGCGCCATCACCTCGATCACCACGCGGCCGTTGCCGCCGTAGCGCAGCGCGTTTTCCACCAGGTTGCGCAGCGCGATCGCCAGCGCATCGACGTCGCCCGAGGCAATGGGCGCGGCGTCGTCGGGCACCTTGAGCGCGAGCCGCTCGCTGATCTGCGGGTCGTTCCAGAAGTCCTGCGCCACGGCGCCGGCCAGCTGCACCAGGTCGACCGGCGCGCGCGCGAGCGATGCGGCCGATTCCGCGCGCGAGAGCTGCAGCAGCTTCTCGGCGCGGTGGCTGAGCAGCTGCAGCGCATCGAGCGCCGCCTGCACGTCGTTGCGCCGCAGGTCGTGCTCGAGCGCGGTCTGCAGCCGCAGCCGCGCCGCGGCCAGCGGGGTCCGCAACTCGTGCGCCGCGTTGGCGGCCAGCGCGCGTTCGACGTCGAGCGAATGCGACAGCCGCTCCAGCAGGCTGTTGACGTGGTCGCCGACCGAGCGCAGCTCGCGCGGCAGGCCGGGCAGCGTGATGGGGCGCAGGTCGGAGCCGCTGCGCTTCTCGATCTCGCCCGCGAGCTGCTGCAGCACGCGCAGCTCGTTGCGCGCCACCTTGCGCAGCACCAGCGCCAGCAGCGGCAGCACGGCACCGAGCGGAATGATCAGCCCGAACAGCGTGCGGTTCAGCGCCGAGCGCCGCTCGTCGAGCGGATCGGCCACCTGGAAGTAAAGGCCCAGCGTGGGATGCCGCACCGTATAGATGCGCCAGGTCTGGTTGTTGGCGAAGCCGGGAGCCAGCGGAACGTCGAAGGCGCCGTCGGGCGCCTCGGCCGAGCGCAGCAGCACGTGCTCGTGGATGTCCACCACCTGGTACATCAC
>NZ_JBFTPJ010000562.1:0-4762 GCF_056398445.1 Variovorax sp. 01T439_2 | reverse complement strand
GTCCACCCAGCCGTCGGAGCGATCGCCGCTGACATCCAGCCGGTACGACAGTTTGTCGTTGATGGCTCCGCCGCTGCCGAAGCCGAGTCTTCGCGTGTTGTCGGTCCCGATGGTGGTTTGCACCTCGTTCTCAATCGGCCCGCGGTGGGGCTTCTTGGGGATCACGTTGACCACGCCGCCGATGGCGCCGTCGCCGTAGATGACCGATGCCGGCCCGCGAAGAACTTCGATGCGATCGAGCGACCAGGTGTCGAACGGAAAGGTCACGCCGAGTCCGCCGTACTGGCGCGTGCCGTCGTACAGCCGCATCACGGAGGTCGAATCGGTGAATCCGCGTGCGGCGAGGGAGGAGCCTCCGTTGCCGGGATGGGCCAGGCTGCTGATGCCGGTCGAGCGGGTGACGGCTTCGACGACGCTCGCATCACCGCGCTGCTCAAGCTGCTCGCGCGTGATGGTGCCCACGCTCGCGGGTGTCTGTAAGGCCGTGATGCCCAGGTTCGAACCTGTTGCGACGGGCGCGCCAAGGCCGCTGTCGCGGGTGGCGGTGACCGACACGGCGGGAAGCGCGGGTTGTTGTTCGTCGGCGGCGTGGGCCGTCGTGGCCAGCCAGGGAAACGCCGCGCCCAGCGCGAGCGGAAAAATGGTCTTCTTCATGGATGCTCTCTGCGGCACCCTCGGGGTGCCGGTTTGTCTGCGGAAACGAAAGAGGCTGCGCGCGCCGCAGTGGTCAGAAGACCGGTGCAGGCGTCACGCGCGTCGGAATTCCGATCGGGTCAGCAGAGAGCAGGAGGGCCGCGCGCGGACAACGGCGCGGCGCGAGACGCGCGGCCGGAATCGACTGGACAGCGTGGCCCAGCGGCAAGATGCCAGGGAGATCGCCGACCTGCGCCGCAGGCGGCGGTGCGCCGGTCAGCACGCACATCGGGCAATCGAGGTGACTGGCGCCGAGTTCGCGTGCGCCGTCGTCGGTCTGCACAATCACCTTGATGGCGCCGGCAGCCGAACATACCAGCTCCATCTCTTGTGGATGGACCAGGGGCGATGCCACTGCCACGCCCAGCGACAACACGAACCAGGCCAGCACGAAGCGGACGAGATTGCGGGCGTGACGCAGGGCAGGCATGCGGTGGATTATCAGTCAGGCGAAAGAAGGGTCGGCGCCAGTTGGAGAATTCCAGGCGGGTAATTGGGATTCCAGCATTCGCGTTCAACATGGAACGGCTGAACGCGTAGCTTCCACTTGAGCCCTTCGAGCAAAGAAGGAGAAAAGCCTGCTATTTCATCAATAGCAGGCTTTCAAAAGGTGACCAGGGGCCGCGCTTCGAGCAATTCGAACGCCGAACATTGCGAACTACGAATCCGAAGCCAACTCTGGAAAACTACGACGCTTGGTGCTTGCAGACCTTGCCGCCGCTTCGATCTTCGCCCTGACTTGAGTGGTAACGCGCGGGATGCCCTTGCTTGAGACATTGAACACGCGGCCGGGCGCGGCCTTCGCTGCCTTTGCGGGCTTCCTGATGGCTGTAGGGCTAGTCATGGGGACCTCCGACAGAGAATTTCTCACCCGTATAGGTTAGCAGTTTGCGCCAGGACCTGCTGCCGGGCCGCAAATCGAAGGTCATCAGGCGCTGTGATCCTTCCGTCTCCCACCATGTCGGATCGACGTCCAGAATATCCTGGACAGTTCGACAGCCCTGCAGGTGCGGCGCACCGCGCTGCTCATCGGGTAAGAGCGCAGCGTCAAAGCCAAGCTTCGGCCATACCTTGAACCCGACATGGCGCTCCTGGAACCCCTTGYCGCCCGYGGCGATCAGTGAGATCTCGTCCAGCCCGGCCAAATGGGCGGTGATGGCACCCAAGGTGAACGCAACCGCGCCCAGACCGTGGGGCGTCTGGTGCTTGTCCAGGAAAAAATGGTCGATGTGTATTCCCTCGATGAAGAGACCTGCGGTGCCGGTCTCTTCACTGAAGATCCCCGATCTGTTCTTGTGGCCCGCCTGAATGACCTTGGCATTGATCACCGTGAAGTACATGCCTGGCGGCGCATCGTCGCGCCCCGGCCGTCTTTCGGCCTGTCCGTGCACACGGCTGCCGTCGAAAACGGAGAATAGGTGGACGAACTCCAGCGTCGACAACGTACCGAAAGCGAAGTCAAAACTGTTGGTTGGGCCCAGCTCAACGCCATCAAACCTGACGCGCGTGCCGGTCAGGTAGCTCCGTGTGATTTCGTGGGCAAGCAGGACTTGGTGCAAGTCGGCCAGGTGTGATCGATAGAAGGGCGTCTGTTGAAGTGGCACGATCCGAAGTCAAACTAGATTGAAGCGCTCAGGCCGAGGGCTTCATGTTCATGATGCGGCTTTGCAACTTGCGAGGGGTGAGCCGAGTTGGGCTGTGGGGCACGGCGCTCTGGGTTGTTCCACGCGCCCAAAGCGATGTCCGCAGGCGTGGGGCCAGTGGGTAGATCAAGCGACGGTGGAATGTGCTTGGGCCGGACGCCGCGCAGGTGTTCCGGCCTCAGATGGGTGTATCGCTTGAGCATCTTCCAGTCCTTGTGCCCAGTCACCAGCGCAGCCTGTTCGATGGTGAACCCCGCCTCGAACAGACGACTGGCTGCTTCGTGCCGTAGATCATGGAACTTGAGGTCCTTGATCTTCAATTCCTTGCAAGCTCGACGGAACGCGGTCCCGACGGAGCGGCCGTTGTACGGAAAGACAAGGCTGCTGTTCCCGGAGAACGGTTTCTGCTCCTCGAGAATGGCCCAGGCATCGAATCCCGTGACATCGAGCAGCGGCACTTTCTGGTCATTGCCGTTCTTGTCTCGTGGGTCTTTCCGGTCACGCACAATCACGGTACGAGTCTTGGCATCGATGTCCTCCCATCGGATGCGGCAGATCTCGTCCTGGCGCATCGCGGTGGCGACCGCGAACCGCATGATTCGCCCCAGCGGGATGATCTGCCGTGAATTGCTGGCGAAGTAATCGGCAAGCGCCTGCAGTTCGTCGAGGGTAGGGCGGCGGTCTCGTTCCCGCCCCTTGCCGACCAAGCCCAGGCGCTTGAGCGCGATGCGGGCCAGATCGATGGGCTCTACCGGAACGCGAACCCCGTGAACGGCCGCCGCGTGCGAAACTACCAGCTTGATGTAGCCGATGTCCATGCTGATGGTGACGGGGCCGGCGCCTTCCTTGGCGCGGTCTTTGCCGAACTGGATGAGCCGCTCGCGCGTGAGGTCCTTCAGCTTCAGCTTGCCCAGCTTCGTGTTCAGCGCATCGAGGGYGAAGGCCTTGGAACGCCGTGGCGCTCGCAACACTTCCTTCATGTCGGTGACGTGCAGATCGATCAGATCGCCGAAGGTGGTCGGGTCCTTGACCTTTGAACGGGTGGCAGGCTCGCCCAGATCGATGCGGCGCTCGGTCGCGAGAGCCCATTCCTGGGCGTCCTTGTGTCTTCGAAAGGTTTCGCTCGCGTAGACACCCTTGCGGCGGACTTGCGCGCGCCAGTTGCCGGACGGAAGCTGCTTGAAGGTGGGCATTTCGTGTGCGCTATGTGTGCACTGACAGGGCGAAATGGGGCGTATTCGGGCGTTTTGGAGTGCACACGAGCGTGCACACGAGGGGGTCTAAGTGTATGAATGATATCGCTAAGTCGTTGAATTTAAAAGAGAAAACTGTCTCTGTCGCTCCTATGATGGATTGGACGGACCGCCATTGCCGTTACTTCCATCGCCTGATGTCGCGCCACGCGCTGCTCTACACCGAGATGGTGACCACCGGCGCGCTGGTGCATGGCGACGTTCCGCGGCACCTGCGCTTCAACGAGGAAGAGCATCCCGTGGCCCTGCAGCTGGGCGGCAGCGAACCGGCCGATCTCGCGCATTGCGCCAGGCTCGGCGAGGAGTGGGGCTATGACGAGATCAATCTCAACTGCGGCTGCCCCAGCGAGCGCGTGCAGCGCGGCGCCTTCGGTGCCTGCCTGATGGCCGAGCCGGCGCTGGTGGCCGATTGCGTGAAGGCCATGGTCGACGCCACCCGCCTGCCGGTCACGGTCAAGCACCGCATCGGCATCGACAAGATCGAGAGCTACGAGTTCGTGCGCGACTTTGTCGGTGCGGTGAGCGAGGCCGGCTGCCGCGGCTTCATCGTGCATGCGCGCAACGCCTGGCTGCAGGGCCTGAGCCCCAAGCAGAACCGCGAGATTCCGCCGCTGCGCTACGAGCTCGTGCACCGGCTGAAGCACGAATTTCCGGAGATGGATTTTTCGATCAATGGCGGCATCTCGGCCAACGCACAGGTGCATGAGCACCTGCGGCTGCTCGACGGCGTGATGGTCGGCCGCGAGGCCTACCACAACCCCTGGTGGCTGGCCGAGTGGGACGCCGAGTTCTACGGCGCCGCGCCGCAGCCGCTGATGCGCGAGGACGTCGAGGCGCTGATGTGCGACTACATGGTCCGCGAGGCGGCCGAGCATGGCACGCAGTGGTCGTCGATTGCGCGGCACATGCTGGGCCTGCGCAACGGCCTGCCCGGCGCGCGCCGCTGGCGCCAGGTCTGGAGCGACCATCGCCTCAAGGCGCGTCCGCCACACGAGGTGATGGCGCTGGCGCACGAGCCCGCGGCGCAAGAGGCCTGAAGCCGCGCGGCCTCAGGCTGCCATCAGCGTGGCCTCGGGCACGTCCTCGATGGTGGTGCGGCGCAGCTCGCGGCGCTCGCCGATGTCGTAGCGCCGGCCGCGGTGCAGGGTGCTGCGGTTGTCCCACATCACGAGG
>NZ_JBFTPJ010000561.1:0-3948 GCF_056398445.1 Variovorax sp. 01T439_2 | reverse complement strand
TCTCCTACGAGCGCCCCTTCACGCCCGAGGACATGGCCGCCATCGAGGCGCGCATGCGCGAGCTCATTGCGCAGGACTACGACGTGGTCAAGAAGATGACGCCGCGCGCCGAGGTCATCGAGGTCTTCAAGTCGCGCGGCGAGGACTACAAGCTGCGCCTRGTCGAGGACATGCCCGACGAGCAGGCCATGGGCCTGTACTACCACCAGGAATACGTCGACATGTGCCGCGGCCCGCACGTGCCGAACACGCGCTTCCTGAAGGTCTTCAAGCTCACGAAGCTCGCCGGCRCCTACTGGCGCGGCGACGCCAAGAACGAGCAGCTGCAGCGCATCTACGGCACGGCCTGGGCCGACAAGAAGCAGCTCGACCAGTACATCCAGCGCATCGAGGAAGCCGAGAAGCGCGACCACCGCAAGCTGGGCAAGGAGCTGGATCTTTTCCACATCGACGAAGTGGCGCCGGGCGTGGTGTTCTGGCACCCCAAGGGCTGGGCCCTGTGGCAGGCGGTCGAGCAGTACATGCGCGGCATCTACCGCGACACGGGCTACTGGGAAGTGAAGGGCCCGCAGATCCTCGACAAGAGCCTGTGGGAGAAAACGGGCCACTGGCAGAACTACCGCGACAACATGTTCACGACGGAGTCGGAAAAGCGCGAATACGCGCTCAAGCCGATGAACTGCCCGGGCCACGTGCTCATCTTCAAGAGCGACCTGCGCAGCTACCGCGACCTGCCGCTGCGCTACGGCGAGTTCGGCCAGTGCCACCGCAACGAGCCCAGCGGCGCGCTGCACGGCATCATGCGCGTGCGCGGCTTCACGCAGGACGACGGCCACATCTTCTGCACTGAGGACCAGATCCTCGAAGAATGCGTGGCCTACACGGCGCAGCTGCAGAAGGTCTACGCCGACTTCGGCTTCACGGAAATCCTCTACAAGGTGGCCACGCGCCCCGACAACCGCGTGGGCTCCGACGAGCTCTGGGACAAGGCCGAGCACGCGGTGATGGAGGCGCTGCGCCGCTCGGGCGTCGACTTCATCATCTCGCCCGGCGATGGTGCCTTCTACGGCCCCAAGATCGAATACACGCTGAAGGACGCGCTGGGCCGCCAGTGGCAGTGCGGCACGATGCAGGTCGACTTCAACACGGCCGAGCGACTGGGCGGCGAATACGTCACGGAAACGAGCGGCCGCGCACACCCCGTCATGCTGCACCGCGCCATCGTCGGCAGCCTCGAGCGCTTCATCGGCATGCTGATCGAACACCATGCCGGCGCGCTGCCCGCATGGCTCGCTCCGGTGCAGGTGGCGGTGCTCAACATCAGCGAAGGCCAGGCCGACTACGCCGCTTCAGTGGCGAAAACGCTGCAGAATCAAGGGCTTAGGGTCCAGCTGGATCTGCACAACGAGAAGATTACGTATAAAATACGCAAGCATTCGTTGCAAAAGCTTCCCTACATCCTTGTCGTAGGCGACAAAGAGAGAGAAGCTGGTGCCGTCGCAGTGCGCGCCCGGGGCAATCAAGACCTCGGTGCAATGTCCCTCGAATCGTTCGTGCAACGGCTCGTCCAGGATGTTGCTGACAAGCGTTGATTTGTCCCGGAAGCACCCTCATATGTGCTTCTCGTCCAAATCATGCCGCTTGTCCGCGAGGACTGACCCGGCGTCCGCTACAGATTTTGTAGCAATTTTTGAAGGATTCTGACCATCGCTACTGCATTTCGCGACCGCCGCCACCGCGAGGAACGCCAACACCGCCTGAACCGGGAAATCATGGCCCCGGAAGTCCGCCTTGTAGGCCCGGAAAACGAGCCATTGGGTGTTATGAGTCTCTCCGAGGCCTTGCGCCTCGCCGGTGAGGCTGACGTGGATCTGGTAGAGGTCGTTGCCGCGGCCAATCCGCCCGTGTGCCGTCTGATCGAGTACGGCAAGTTCAAGTACCACGAGCAGAAGAAGGCGGCCGAGGCCAAGTCGAAGCAGAAGGTCATCGAGGTCAAGGAAATCAAGTTCCGCCCCGGTACCGACGACGGCGACTACAACATCAAGATGCGCAACATCAAGCGCTTTCTTGAAGAGGGCGACAAATGCAAGATCACGCTGCGCTTCCGCGGCCGCGAGATCACGCACCAGGAGCTCGGTCTGGCGTTGCTGCAGCGGATCCGCGATGAGCTGGGCGACCTGATCGTCGTGGAGCAGTTTCCGAAGCTCGAAGGCCGGCAGATGATCATGATGATCGCGCCGGGCCGCAAGAAGCCGGGCGGCGGCGGTGGTGCCGCAAAGCCGGCTTCTTCGGAAGCATCGGCGCCAGCGGCGGCCTGAAAAGGCTGCCACGGCAGCGGGTAGAGATAGCAGGGTTTGATGAAGAATTTCGCCGCTGCCGGCGCTTCGCAAGAAGGGTAGGCAGCGGCGGGATAAAGAAGTGTCTCGGGGCCAACAAGTCCGTGGAGTATCCGCGGCGCCTCACGAGCACAAACTAAAGGAGCATTCACATGCCCAAAATGAAGACCAAGAGCAGCGCGAAAAAACGTTTCCGCGTTCGTCCCGGTGGCACCGTCAAGCGCGGTCAAGCCTTCAAGCGTCACATCTTGACGAAGAAGACCACCAAGAACAAGCGTCACCTGCGTGGTGCAGTCGCAGTGCATGAGACCAACATGGTTTCTGTCGCTGCCATGCTGCCCGGCCGTGGCATTTAACTCAGACGAACAAGGAGTACACACATGCCTCGCGTCAAACGTGGTGTAACGGCTCGCGCCCGCCACAAGAAAGTTCTCGCACTCGCCAAGGGTTTCCGCGGTCGCCGCGGCAATGTCTTCCGCATCGCCAAACAGGCGGTGATGAAGGCTGGGCAATACGCCTACCGTGACCGCCGCACCAAGAAGCGCGTTTTCCGTCAACTGTGGATCGCGCGTATCAACGCCGCCTCGCGCGAACTGGGCCTGACCTACAGCCAGTTCGCCAACGGCATCCGCAAGGCCGGGATCGAGATCGACCGCAAGATGCTTGCGGACATCGCAGTGCACGACAAGGCCGCTTTTGCCGGCATCGTGGAGCAGGTCAAGGCCAAGCTGGCTGCTTGATTCTGCACAGCAGGAGTGYCGCCTTCGGGCGGCTTCCTGCGCCCACGGCACAAGGGCTGGCGCTTGAAAAGGCTCCAGCTCTTTTTTTATTTCCCCGCCTAATTTTTGTTGCTATGAACGAGTTGGACTCCCTTGTCGACACCGCCCGCGCCGCCTTCGCCGAAGCGAAAACGCCCGCCGAGCTCGAAAACGCCAAGGCCCAGTTCCTCGGCAAGTCGGGCCGCATCACCGAGCTGATGAAGGGCATGGCCGCGCTCAGCGTCGACGAGAAGAAGTCGCGCGGCGCCGCCATCAACGTGGCCAAGCAGGCGATCGAGTCCGCACTGACCGAACGGCGCCAGCAGCTGGCCGACGAAGAGCTTTCGCTGCAGCTGCGCGCCGAGGCGCTCGACGTGAGCCTGCCCGGCCGGCGCCGTATTCCGGGGGGCCTGCACCCCGTGAGCCGCACSCTGGAGCGCATCGAGGAGATCTTCTCGAGCATGGGCTTCGACGTGGCCGACGGCCCCGARATCGAGAGCGACTGGCACAGCTTCACYTCGCTCAACAACCCGCCGAAYCATCCKGCRCGTTCGATGCAGGACACCTTCTACGTCGACCTGAACGGCGACGACGGCATTCCCTACAACCTGCGTCCGCACACCAGCCCGATGCAGGTGCGCTATGCGCATCAGCACATCAAGAAGTACGCCGCCGAATTCGCGGCGGCCGCGGCCGACACCACCGGTACCGTCAAGGCGCCCGAGATCCGCGTGATCGCGCCGGGCCGCACCTACCGCGTCGACAGCGACGCCACGCACTCGCCCATGTTCCACCAGTGCGAAGGCCTGTGGCTCGGCGAGAACGTGAGCTTCAAGGACCTGAAGGTGGTGTTC
>NZ_JBFTPJ010000560.1:0-3948 GCF_056398445.1 Variovorax sp. 01T439_2 | reverse complement strand
CGCCTGCATCGCGGCGCCTTCGAGCTGCATGTCGTACACGCCTTCGCCGTCGCCCGACCAGATGTCGAGCAGCGCACCCTGGAGCGGCTGGCCGTGGGTGTCGGTGACGCGGCCGCTGTAGAAGGTCGGCTCGCCGCGGGCGCCCTGGGCCACGTCGGCGCCGAGCGGCAGGTCGGGCGCGCCCTCCCAGTAGAAGGGGCCCTGCACGGTGGCGTGCGTGGCCTCGGTGAGCTCGGTGGCCTGCGTGGCTTCGCTGGCCTCGGCCCGGCCGCGCTTGCCGGCGGCGGCGCGCAGCTGGTCCAGGATCACGACCATCATCGAGGCGCCCAGCGTGTCCGACAGCAGGATGAACTCCTGGCGCTTGTCGGTGCAGGTCTGGCCCGTGGCCGTCAGGAACTCGATGCCCTGCATCCATTCGTCGGGCTTCAGGTCCACCTCGCGGATGAAGGCATGCAGGTGCGTGATCAGCGAYTGCATCAGCTGCAGGAAGCGCGCGTCGCGCGTTCCCTTGAGGCTCTGCAGCACGGTCTGCGTCAGCTCGCTTTCGTTCGATGGGGTCATGGTTGTCTTGTCTCCTGGCTCGTTATGTCTGGAAGGCCGCGCGGGGTCAGCGCGCGGCGTTGGGCGGCTGCCCCAGGCGCTGGCGGATCGGATCGACGATGGCCGCGTTGTCGGCGCCGAGCATGGGCGGCGCCGTCACCTCGAGCGCACGCTCGCCGTCGAAGCTCACGGGCGAGCGGATGGTGTGCCACTCGCCGCCCTCGGGGTGCGGCGCGCTCACCTGCAGCTGCAGGTGCCGGGCCTGCGGGTCTTCCATGGCCTCGCGCGTGTCGTACATGGGCGCATGCGGTACGTCCTCGGCCTCGAGCCGCGCGCACCACGCCGCGCGGGTCTGCTGGCGGAACAGCCCGCCGAGCAGCGCGATCAGGTCTTCCTGGTGCGCGATGCGCGCCTCGCGCGTGGCGAAGCGCGGGTCCGCGAACAGGCGAGGGCGCTCGATGGCATTGGCCAGGCCCTGCCAGAACTTCTCGGGCGAGGACATGTGCAGCGCGATCCACAGGCCGTCCGCGCACTCCAGCACGTAGGACTGCGAGACGCTCGGCCGGCTGAACGGGCCCATGACCTCGCTCTCGGAAAAGTAGTGCGTGAAGGCGTCGAGGTTGAAGTGGCACATGGCCTCCAGCATCGACACCTCGACCGCGCGCCCGCGTCCGGTGCGGCCCCGTTCGACCAGCGCGCCGAGCACGCCGTAGGCGGCGTAGAAGCCGGTCATGGCATCGGCCAGGGCGGGGCCGACCACGCGCGGATTGGCCGGGTTCACGAGCAGCTTGAGGAAGGCGCTGGCGGCCTGAGCCACCGTGTCGTAGGCGGGGCGCCCTGCCGCGGGGCCGGTCTGCCCGAAGCCGCTGATCGCGCAATACACGAGCCGCGGATTGAGCGCCCGCAGCCGCGCCTCGCCGGCGCCCAGCCGCTCGGCCGCACCGGGGCGGAAATTCTGGATGTAGACGTCGGCGTCCTTCACCAGCTCGTCGAACACGGCCGCATCCTCGGGCAGCTTCGGGTTGAGCGTGACGCTGCGCTTGTTTCGGTTGTAGGTCTGGAAGTGCGGGCTGTAGAGGCCGCCGCGAAAGGCGCGGAACGGATCGCCCGCGCCGGGCTGCTCGATCTTGACCACCTCGGCACCCAGGTCCGCGAGAAACATGCCGGCGGCCGGTCCGGTGATGAACGTGCCTTGTTCCAGCACCTTGATGCCGCTGAGGACTTTTTGCACCGGGGAGTCTCCTGTTGTTGTGGTGGGGCCGGAGAAACTTTAGGTTGCACGCGCGAATTCCGAAAATGATTGTTTTCCATCGTTAGCATCGATGCCATCGATCATTGCTCCCGAGGAACGCCATGGAACTCAGGCACCTGCGCTACTTCATCGCCCTGTCGGGCTCGCTGAACTTCACGCGCGCGGCCGAGCGCCTGCATGTGACGCAGTCGACGCTGTCGCACCAGATCAAGCAGCTCGAAGAAGAGATCGGCGTTGCGCTGTTCGACCGCATCGGCAAGCGCGTGAGCCTGACCGATGCCGGCGACGAGTTCCTGCACTACTGCACCAAGGCCCTGCACGAGATCGACCTGGGGCTGGGCGCGCTGCGCCAGGACAGCTCCGAGGTGGCGGGCGAGCTGCGCGTGGGCTCCACGCACACCTTCAACCTCGGCTTCATCCCCGACTGCATCGCGAGCTTCCAGGCGCGGCATCCGCGCGTGAAGGTGGTGGTCGAGGAGCTGTCCGCCGACCAGATCGCCGCGCGCCTGCAGCAGGGCACGCTGGACCTGGGCATCGCCTACCGGCCGAGCGCGCCCGGGCCGCTGCAGTTCGAGCCGCTCTACAACGAGGAGATGGTGCTGGTGGTGGCGAAGAAGCACGCGCTTGCGCGGCGCAAGCGCGTGCGCATGGTGGAGCTGCACCGCCTGTCGATGGTGCTGCTGCCGGCCAGCTTTGCCACGCGCCAGATGCTCGACGAATGCTTTCGCTCCTGCGGCGCGCAGCCGCACGTGGTGGCCGAGATCAACACGCTGGCGCCGATGATGGACCTCGTCGCCAAGACGCAGCTCGCGTCCATCGTGGCCGCGAACGTGGTCAACCCGCTCTCGGGGCTGGTCGTCATCCGGCTCGAAAGCCCCACGCCCGTGCGCACGCCCGGCATGCTGTGGTCGCCGGTGGCGCGCGACGCCGCGGCCACGCGCGCGTTCTCGACCATCGTGCGCAAGCTGGCGCTGCGCAGCAGCCTGCAGGGGGCTGGCCCCCGCGTGCGGTAGCAGCGGGGCATTCGTGGCGCTCTGGTAGAAAGAGGCCATGACCGTCTCGCTCGCGGCCTCCCTCATCGAACTCGCACTCGGATCGGAACTCGGGGCGTCCGGCGATGCCGGGCGCAATCGCTGCACGCTCGAGGGCGTGACGTGGCAATCCATGCCGGACGGCGGCATCGAACTCCGGGTCCGGCGGTTCGAGGCGATGGCGCTGCGGCTTGCGTCGGATCCGTTCGTCCTTGAAATCGACCGCATCGATGTGCACGAACTGGTGGCCCGGCTGCGCACCGAGGCCGGCGTGCCGCGGCTGGTGTCCGTCCAGGCGGACAAGGCCGAGTGCTCGGGATTGAAGCTGCATGGCCCGTTGGTGCTGCCGCCGCAGATCCAGAAGATCCGCGAGGCGGGCCAAGGCGTGGACGCGTCGGCGGCAACACCCACCGTGGCCGGCCAGGCTGCCGCCGACGCGTGGCGCCTTGCGCCGCTCAACGAGGCGGAAGGCACGGTCCGCGGCCAGATCACCGACGCGCACCTGCTGTTCGATGCCGATGTCACGGTGCCCATTCGCCACGGCCAGCTCGACTTCAACGATGCGACGGTCGAACATGTCGGGCCCGACTCGCGCATGGGCGTGAGCCGGATGGGCATCTACGTCGATGCGCCCAACGGTCGCAGCTACCTGTACCAGTTCGCCGCGGCGCCCCTCGCGGGCGTGGTGTTCGAGCACCGCGGGGCCTTGCTGGGCCCCTGGGTTTCCGAGCGCGGCAAGTTGCAACTGAAGACCTTTGCCGAATCGATGCTGCGCCAGGGCCGGCGCGGACCCGGCCAGGGCCTGACGCAACAGGCGCGCCTGCTGCTGGGCCGCACATCGCTCTCGGGCGAGCTGCGGCTTGGCGAGGGACTCGTCGCGGTGCCGGGCCTGCAAGTGCATCTGGAAGGGCGCCATGCGATCGGGGTGCATTCCCAGTCCGTCGGCCGCGGCCTCAAGGTGGAGATGGCTTCACTCGCGGCCCGCGATGCCGCGGCGGCCTGGAAGGGTGCGCAGATGGGCTTCGATCGGGCAACGGCGAAGCTGGCGATCGAGATCCTGGTCGAAGGTCCGGCGATGCGCTTCGCGCTTCATGTCGAGAACGGCACCGCCGAGGGGCTGCGGAT
>NZ_JBFTPJ010000559.1:0-3949 GCF_056398445.1 Variovorax sp. 01T439_2 | reverse complement strand
GGTGGTACCAGTACTACTTCGCCACCGAGCGCGGCCGTGCCGGCTACGAGAAGAACCGGCACGACTTCTCGAAACTGATCTGGCAGATCGCTTCTCCCAAATGGGCCTTCGACGATGCCACCTTCGACCGCAGCGCTGCCGCCCTGGAGAACCCGGACCATGTCGCCGTCGTGATCCACAACTACCGCYGGCGGCTCGGCCTGGCCGAAGGCGAATCGAAGTACGACGACCTGGAGAACCGGCTCGCCAAGGCTCCGGTCATCACCGTCCCCACGATCACTTTCGAAGGCGATGCCAACGGTGCACCGCATCCTGAGGCGAGCGCCTACGCCGGGAAGTTCTCGGGCAGGTACGAACATCGCGTGGTCCGCGGCGGGATCGGGCACAACCTGCCCCAGGAGGCGCCCCAGGCTTTCGCCGCCGCCGTGGCGGAACTCGCCCGCCTCTGAAAGTGCCTCTGGGCCTCAACTCTGGCAAGTCGACAAGGACCTGCATGTGGGTCAAGTCCTGGACGGAAATTGCTCCGCTAGTCGATTCAAGACGCTGCTCAACGCGCAGTTCGGACGACCAGCACCGCCTGCAGTGACGCAATCTAGTACGGCGCCAGAGAAGCGCGTAGCATGCGACCGGCTTTGCGAACTCGCGTTCTCCAACGCTTCTTCCATCGGTTTCATGGAGTGGGTTGTGGCACAGGAAAAAATCGATTTCGTAGTGAATAGTTCGGTACTACGCCGCCGGCTTCTTCGCGGCGTGGGCGCCGCGGTAGGCGCCTCCATCGTCCTGCCGCGATGGGCGCATGCACAGGCCGCCGCGGGCGGACCGGCGGCGCCGCCGAGCACCATCACCCAGCCGCCGCGCGACTTCAGTGCGCGCGGGGCTCCCACCACCTACTTCACCGATCCCGACGTGCTCACCGTCGATCCGGTGTTCGATGGCCTGCGCCAGCCCAACGCCTCGATCCAGCGGCTGTGGACCGGCGCGTTGTGGTCCGAAGGACCGGCATGGAATTCGGTCGGCCGCTTTCTGGTCTGGAGCGACATCCCGAACAATTGCCAACTGCGATGGAGCGAGGACGACGGCCACGTCAGCGTTTTCCGCTCGCCGTCCAACAACAGCAACGGCAACTCCTTCGACCACCAGGGAAGGCAGCTGTCCTGCGAGCATCTGACGCGGCGCGTGGTGCGCTACGAGCTCGACGGCTCGGTGACCGTCCTCGCGTCGAGCTTCAACGGCAAGCGGCTCAATTCGCCCAACGACGTCGTCCCGCATCCCGACGGCAGCTACTGGTTCACCGACCCGCCCTACGGCGCCCAGCTCTACGAGGGCACGGTCGATGCCGCGGGCGGACCCGCGAACAAGGCCGGCCGGCTGAACCCCAGGCTCGGGCAGCCGCCGGAGATCGGCTTCTACAAGCGCGAACTGCCGACTGCGGTCTACCGCCTCGACAAGAGCGGAACGCTCACGCAGGTCGCCGGCGAAGACCTGGTGCCGGACCCGAACGGCCTGTGCTTCTCGCCCGACTTCAAGAAGCTCTATGTCGTCAGCACCGGGCAGGGGCCGGGCGACACCGTCGCCGGCGGCAAGGGCGACATGTACGTGTTCGACGTCGGTACCGACAACAAGCTCCACAACGGCAAGCTCTTTGGCAACTTCACGATCGATGGCGTGAAGTGCGGCCCCGACGGCGTGCGTGCCGACGTCGACGGCAACCTCTGGTGCTCCAGCAACGCCGGCCGCAGCGTGGGCTACAACGGCGTCACGGTATGGACGCCGCAAGGCCGGCTGATCGGTCGCATCCGGCTGCCGGAGGTCTGCGGCAACATCTGCTTCGGTGGTCCCAAGCGCAACCGCCTGTTCATGGCGGCCAGCCAGTCGTTGTATGCCGTCTATACGGCGACCCAGGGCGCGGCGCCGGCTTAGCACGGCAGCGACGACGCGCGCCCCACCGTGGGCGCCCCCCTTTTTACTTCGCCGCAATGCTCTCGGGCATTGCCGACGAGTGATGGTGCGCAATCAGCCACTGGCCGTTGAGCCATTCGTACACATAGGTGTAGCGGGCGTGCACCGCCTTGCCGTCCTTGAACTTGAAGGTGTAGGTACCGATGTCCTGCGCGACATTGCAGCCGACCCGGATCGTGCGCGAATCGATCTTGCCTTGCGGCGCCCCCTTGAGGAACTTGACGAAGTAGTCGCGGATTTCGGCCGGACTGGTGCGCGGCTGGTTCGACACCGTGGCCAGCAGCACGCCGTCAGGAGCGTAGTTGGCCACCACCTTGTCGGGATCCTGCGTGGCGAGGGAGGCATTCCAGCGATCGAACAGTGCCTCGATCTGGCGTTCGCTGGCGGGAACACAACTTGCGCTCGCGGCCGTCTGTGCCAACACGGAGGTTGACATGCAAAGCGCCAACACAGCGGCAGCGGGAAGAAGCTTGGAAAAACGCGGGATCATCGAAGAGTCCATTCATGCAAGTGGTTAAACACAGGACTCATTGTTCGAGGGGCGAATGAACATCCATCGCGGCGGCGATGAACGTGTGTCGAACACAAGATGAACGCCGAATGAACGGCCTGGCTAGCCCGCCGTCTCGCTGATGCGGTATCCGAGGCCGCGCACGGTCTGCAGCAGCTGCACCGCGTGGTCGCCGTCGATCTTCATGCGAAGTCGCCGCACGTAGACATCCACGATATTGGTGAGCGGATCCTCGTGCGTGCCCCAGACATTGGCCAGGATGCGTTCGCGGCTGTACACCCGCCCGGGTGCGCTCATGAGCAGCTCGAGAAATGCCAGTTCCTTGGCCGTCAGCGTGATCGGCTGCCCCGCGCGCTCCACGCGCATGCGTTCGCGGTCCAGCACCAGGTTGGCCACCCGCAAGGTCGTGACCCGCAGCCTGAGGTCCCGGCCGCGGCGCAGCAGCGCCTCGATGCGCGCGAGCAGTTCCTCGAAGTCGAAGGGCTTGGTCAGGTAGTCGTCGGCGCCGAGGCGCAGGCCGTTCACCTTGTCTTCGGTCGTGCTCATGGCGGTCAGCATCAGCACCGGCGTCTGGCCGCCCTCGGCGCGGAAGGTCTGGCACAGCTCCAGGCCGTTGATGCCCGGCAGCATCAGATCGAGGATCAAAAGCGCGAGGTCTCCGCGGCGCGCCAGCTCCAGCCCCTGCGGACCGGTGCGGGCATGCGTCACCGCAAAGCCTTCCGCCTTCAGCCCGCGGACCAGGAAATCGGCGACACGGGGATCGTCTTCGACAATCAGGATGCTTCTGTTCATGGCTGCAGGGCACTGGCCTCGAATTCGTGGATCGGCAGGCGTGCAAGAACGATGCGAACTTCAGTCCCTTCCTCGGGCCAGCTCTGGATCTCGATGTGCCCGCGATGAGCCTTGACGATGGCCTGCGCGATGGAAAGGCCGATGCCGCTGCCATCCGCCCGGTGCGCGCGTGCCCGCTGGCCGCGGACGAAGCGCTCGAACACCCGGGGCAACTCGTCTTCGCCGATGCCGATGCCGTGGTCGCGGACCACGATGGCGACTTCGTCTGCGGCAACGTGGCAGCCCAGACGCACCTTGCCGTCCGGACGGGAATAGCGGATGGCGTTGTCCAAGACGATCATCACCGCCTGGCGCAGCCGGTCGCCGTCTGCGCGAACCATGACCGTTTCCACCACGGGCTCGCAGGTCAGCGCGGCCCCATGCAGCGCCGCCAGGGCCTCGCCCTGTTCCACGACCTCGCTCAGCAGCATCGAGAGATCCAAGGGGGACGGCTGGATCACCAGCTGGTCGGCTTCGGCCCGCGCGATCAGGAGCAGATCGCCAATCACCTTGGTCAACTGCTGAACGGTGCCGACGATGCGTTTCAGGGCATGGCGGTACTCCTCGGCCGGCTTGTCGCCGCCGCGAAGCGTGATCTCCGCCTCTCCGCGAATCGCCGTCGCCGGTGTCCGCAGCTCATGGCTGAGG
>NZ_JBFTPJ010000558.1:0-3953 GCF_056398445.1 Variovorax sp. 01T439_2 | reverse complement strand
CTGCAGAACGGCTATGTGTTTTCCGGCGGCGAGCGCAGCGACATCACGGGCTGGCGCAAGAGCGATTCGCAGATTGCGGCCTTCGAATTCACTTCCATTGGCAATTCGTACGCGAGCCGCACCGGCCGGCCAGATGACGTGGGCGTGATCGGCGTCGCGATGTTCCGCGAGCGCGTGCCCGAGCCGCCGCCTGCGCCGCCCATCGTCTTTCCGCGCCGCGATGGCAGCACGCGCGAGATGGAGCGCCGCAGCGAGGCGCCATCGGCCGCAGCCGAAGCCGCACCCGCAGCGCAGGCCCGCTCGGCCGACAGCGCCCTGGGCGCCGAAGCGGCCGCATCGGCGAAAGGCAGCCTGGCCCGGCCAGCGCCGCCCAGCCCGAGCCTGGGCACCGCCCACGGCCGGCGCGAGACTTCGCATGTCGGCCACACCAGCTTCGAGCGCGCGCAGTCCACGCCCGACGAAGTGGTGCGCATCCGCTACGACAGCCGCGAGAACCTCATCGCCGCGGGCGTGATCCCGGTGCCGCCGCCCGCGCGCTGGCCGCGTCCCGACGGCCCGTCCGCCTTTCCGGGTTCGGAGATGGGCTACGTGCCCGATCCGCCGGCGCGCTACGAGTGAGCTCTCTCGAACGCCGCGATCAGGCCAGCGTGCGGCGCATCTCGATGTGCGGGATGCCGGCTTCCTCGAAGGGCTCGCCGTGCACGGCATAGCCCAGGCGCGCATAGAAGCGCTCCGCGCTGCGCTGCGCGTGCAGGCCGATCTCGCGGTCGCCGCGCGCCTTGGCTGCCGCCTCCAGCGCCTGCATCACGGCGGCGCCGTGGCCGCCGCTTCGCAGCGCGCGGTGCACGGCCATGCGGCCGAGCATGGCGGTGCCGTCGACCGCATCGAGCAGCCGGCCGGTCGCTATCACCTGGCCGAGCCGGTTGCGGACCACCGCGTGCAGCACCACCGCATCGTGCGCATCCCATTCCAGTTCCTTGGGGATGTTCTGTTCCTCGATGAAGACCGCGCGGCGCAGCGCGCCCGCGCCTTCGCCCAGGGTTTTCCAGTCGCCCGTCTCCACCGTGCGCATCGGCTCGCCGCCCTCGAAGCCCGTGAGGATTTCGCGCAAGGCCGCCGGCACCGGCTTGGAGGTCTGCGTGGCCGGGTCGGCAAACACATAGACGAGCTCGCAGCCCACCAGGTACTGGTCCTGCCGGAACAGCGCACCCTCGAAGACGATGGACGAGTTGCCGATGCGCGCGCACTTCATGCCAACGTCGATCACGTCGTCCATGCGCGCCGAGGCGCGAAAGTCGACCGTGGCCTTGCGCACGTAAAGGTCGCCGCCCAGTGCATGCATGGCTTCTTCGTAAGGCAGCGCGAGCGCACGCCAGTAGTCGGCAATGGCGGTGTCGAAGTACATCAGGTAGTGCGCATTGAATACGATCTTCTGCATGTCGACTTCGGCCCAGCGCACGCGCAGGCGGTGAAAGAAGCGGAAGTCTTTTCTCTGGGGCATGGTCTTGTCGTTCATGGGTTCAGTGCGTCCTTGAGTGCACGGGCCGCGTCGTCCTGCGCCTGCAGCGCCTCGGGGATGGCGCGGCCCATTTTCAGAAATTCGTGGATCACGCCGCGGTAGATCTCGAGGTCGACCGCCACTCCCGCGGCGCGGAGCTTGTCGGCGTAGGCAATGCCTTCATCCACCACCGGATCGCATTCGGCCAGGCCGATCCATGCGGGCGCCACGCCGTCGACGTCGTCGGCCAGGAGCGGCGCAAAGCGCCAGTCGTCGCGGTCGGCCGGCGTGCGCACGTACTGGCCGAAGAAATAGTCGATCAGCGCCTTGGTGAGCAGCGGGCCATGGGCGTAGCGCCGGTGCGAGGCGGTGTCCTGGTGCGCCGCGGTGCCGGGATAGATGAGCATCTGCAGCGCGAGCGGCAGGCCCGCGTCGCGCGCGAGGATGGCGCACACCGCGGCCAGCGTGCCGCCGGCGCTGTCGCCGCCCACGGCCAGGCGGCCCGCGTCGATGCCCAGGCGCGCACCTTCGTTTGCAATGAAGGCAAAGGCATCCCATGCATCGTCCGATGCCGTCGGAAACCTGAACGCAGGCGCCAGCCTGTAGTCGACCGACACCACCGCGCAGCCGCTCTTGGCGCTCAGCACGCGGCACAGCGTGTCGTGCGTGCGGATGTTGCCGACCGTGAAGCCGCCGCCATGAAAATACACCAGCGCCGGCAGCACCGCCGTTGTCGACGGCGCGTAGAGCCGCGCGGGAATCGCGAAGCCGTCGCGCGCCGGAATCGTGAAGTCGTCGATGCGCTCCAGTGCGGGCTTCGGCACTTCGAGCACGCCCGCGCCTTTCTCGTAGGAGGCCTTGGCCTCGTCGGGCGTGAGCTGGTCGAGCGAAGGATGGCCGGCCCGCGCCATGCGCTCGACCACGCCGGCCATCTTCGCGGTGAGCGGAGGCTGCCATGTGCCGGGTGCGACAGCGGCAAGGGTTTTGTTCATGTGCAAGACTGTCCCTGCTTGTTAGATTTGGGTGGTCTGCAATCGTACTGCCCCAGGCAAACCCACCTCATGGCCCTCATCCAATACCTCACCCAGATCCAGTTCGAATTCGGCGCCATCAAGCTGCTGTCCAGCGAATGCGCGCGCATCGGCATCAACCGGCCGCTGATCGTGACCGATGCCGGCGTGCGCGCGGCCGGCGTGCTGCAGAAGGCGCTCGATGCCATCGCCGACCTGGAAGTAGCGGTGTTCGACCAGACCCCCTCCAACCCCACCGAGGCCGCCGTGCGCGCGGCCGTCGAGCTGTACCGCTGCGGCCGCTGCGACGGCCTCATTGCCGTGGGCGGCGGCTCCGCCATCGACTGCGCCAAGGGCGTGGCAATTGCCGCCACGCACGAAGGCCCGCTCAAGACCTACGCCACCATCGAAGGCGGCTCGCCCAAGATCACCGATCGCGCGGTGCCGCTCATCGCGGTGCCCACCACCAGCGGCACGGGCAGCGAGGTGGCGCGCGGCGCCATCGTGATCGTCGACGACCACCGCAAGCTCGGCTTCCACAGCTGGTTCCTGATGCCCAAGGCCGCCATCTGCGACCCCGAGCTCACGCTCGGCCTGCCGCCCCGGCTCACGGCCGCCACCGGCATGGACGCGATTGCGCACTGCATGGAAACCTTCATGTCGGCCGCCTTCAATCCGCCGGCCGACGGCATCGGCCTGGACGGCCTGGAGCGCGCCTGGCTGCACATCGAGCGCGCCACCAAGGATGGCAGCGATCGCGAGGCGCGCCTCAATCTCATGAGCGCGTCGATGCAGGGCGCCATGGCGTTCCAGAAGGGCCTGGGCTGCGTGCATTCGCTGAGCCACAGCCTGGGCGGCGTCGATCCGCGCCTGCACCACGGCACGCTCAACGCCCTCTTCCTGCCGGCGGTGATCCACTTCAACGCGGGTGCCGAGTCGGTGCAGAAGGAGCAGCGGCTGCAGCGCATGGCACGGGCCATGCACCTCGATTCGCCCGGCGATCTCGGCGACGCGATCCGCGACATGAACGCGCGCCTGGGCCTGCCCAAGGGCCTGGCCGAAGTGGGCGTCACGCCCGCCCTGTTCGAGCAGATCATCGACGGCGCCATGGCCGACCACTGCCACAAGACCAACCCGCGGCTGGCTTCGCGCGACGACTACAAGGCGATGCTCGAGGCATCGATGTAGGGGGCGGGTGCGGTTGTTCGGGGCGCGATCACGCCGACGGGGTACCTTGCTCCGCGAATGTCCTCCGGCCTGCGGCCTCCCCCTTGATTTCGCTGCGCAAGGCACCCCATCGACGTGATCGTTATTCAGCGCGGTCGTTGATCAGCGGTACACCGAGAGCGTGCCCCTGTGCACAGAGCATCGGGTGCTCCCCGCAGCGAAATCAAGGAGGAGGCCGCAGGCCGGGGGACATTCGCGGAGGGGAGTACCCGGTGATC
>NZ_JBFTPJ010000557.1:0-3955 GCF_056398445.1 Variovorax sp. 01T439_2 | reverse complement strand
GCTGCGCAACCAGCGCATCGAGACGGTGGTGCTCAACGGCGGCTTCACCGACTGCTGCGTGCTCAACACGGCCTTCGACGGCAGCAACCGCAACTACCGCGTGATCGTGCTGCGCGACCTGGTGCGCGGCACCGACGCGCACCTGGAAGGCGCGGCGCTTGCGATGGTGTCGCTGCACCTGGGGCTGGTGCTCGACTCGGCCGAACTGCTGCGCCAGTGGCGCGGCTGAGGGTCCGTCAGCCCGCCAGTCCCAGCCAGCGGCGCACCACGGCCTGCATGTCGCCCTGCGCGGATTCCCACACCACCTCGGGCGCCGCCACGTGCACGCCCGGCGGCGCGATGCGCAGCGCGAGGTCGACCAGTTCGGCCACCTTCGACGCGCGCACCGGCTGCTCGCTGCTCGGCACCATGAAGCGCACGATCGAGAGCATCCAGGCCGCGAGCCTTTCGGCGGGGTTGGCGAACTTGGCGTTGAGCGGCTTGCGAGCCGAGCGCACGAGGATCACGCGGTCGAAGCCGTTGGCGACCACGGCCTGCTCGTCGAGGCTCGCGAGCCCGCGCTTGAGCGCCTCGGGCAGCTTGCCCTGGTCGTGCGGCTGCACGATGGCCAGCGTGCGCACGCCGCAGGCGCGCAGCCAGCGCGCGAGCTCGGGCAGGTCCGAAGGCTGCGGCACCCAGAGCGCGCGTTCGCGGTCGTGGTAGAGCCGCGGCGGGTCGAAGGCGATGACGGCGCTGTCGGCCGATGCCAGCGGCCATTGCGCGATCGGCAGGCCGGGGGCGAGGTAGGTTTCGACGCCGCGCAGGCCGTCGCGGATCGGCTCGCGCGCCAGCACGCGCGCATGGGCGAAGCGGTGGCTGCCCGCAAGCCGGCGCAGCAGCTCCTGGCCCAGGGCGCCGGTCGCGCCGGCCACCAGCAGCGTGCCGGTGRCTACCGCTGCAACGGGCAATGCGGCCGCGCGGTTGGCGCCCCGCAGGGCTTGGAGAGGATCGAGGGCCATGGAGCCTTCTATGCTAACTTCGGCTTCCATCTGCGGAGGTAATGCAAATGACGATGATGAAACGCTGGCTCCTGATTCTTGCTGCGGCGCTTTCGCTGAGCGGCTGCGGCTACAACCAGTTCCAGTCGCTCGACGAGGCCAGCAAGTCGGCCTGGAGCGAGGTGCTCAACCAGTACCAGCGGCGCGCCGACCTGGTGCCCAACATCGTGGCCACCGTGAAGGGCGAGGCCAGCTTCGAGCAGGACACGCTTACCAAGGTGATCGAGGCGCGCGCCAAGGCCACCTCGATCCAGGTGACGCCCGAGACGCTCAACAACCCCGAGGCCTTCAACAAGTTCCAGCAGGCGCAGGGCGAGCTCTCTTCGGCGCTGTCGCGGCTCATGGTGGTGGCGGAGCGCTATCCGGAGCTCAAGGCCAACCAGGCCTTCCGCGACCTGCGCGTGACGCTCGAAGGCACCGAGAACCGCATCACCGTGGCGCGCAACCGCTACATCCAGACGGTGCAGGAGTACAACGTGCTGGCGCGCAGCTTCCCGACCAACATCACGGCCAAGATCTTCAGCTACCAGCCCAAGCCCAACTTCTCGGTGCAGAACGAAGCGCAGATCTCGACGCCGCCGACGGTCGATTTCTCGGCACCCAAGAAGTAAGCAAGACACCCGCCTGATGGCCCTTGCCCTCTTCCGCCGTGTGCTGGCCACCGTCCTGCTGGCCGCGGCTGCATGGGCCGGCCTTGCGGGAGCGGCATGGGCGCAGGGCCTGCTGCCGGTGCCGGCGCTCACGGCGCGGGTGATCGACCAGACGCAGACGCTGGCCGAATCCGAGCGCGCCGATCTCGAGGCCAAGCTGGCCGCGTTCGAGCAGCGCAAGGGCTCGCAGATGGTGGTGCTGATGGTGCCCACCACCGCTCCCGAAGACATTGCGAGCTACGCCAACCGCGTGGGCAATGCCTGGAAGATCGGGCGCAAGGAGGTCGGCGACGGCATCCTGGTGATCGTGGCCAAGAACGACCGCAAGATGCGCATCGAGGTGGCCAAGGCGYTCGAGGGCGCGGTGCCCGACCTCGCAGCCATTCGCATCATCGACGAGGAGATGAAGCCGCGCTTTCGCAACAACGACTTCGCGGGCGGGCTGAACGCGGCCGTGGCCCGGCTCATCGGGCTGGTCGATGGCGAGGCGCTGCCCGCGCCTTCCGGCAGCGGCGGCGGCAGCAGCAGCAAGGATTCCAGCGAAGGCATCGACTGGGAGAACCTCGCGATCTTCCTGTTCGTCGGCGTCTTCGTTGCGGCACCGATCGTGCGCTCGATCGCCGGCAAGAAGCTGGGCTCGGTGGTCATGGGCGGCGGCATCGGCGTGATTGCCTTCCTCATCACGACCAGCATCGTCATCGCGGTGCTGGCGGGCATGGCGGCGCTCATGGTGTCGCTGTTCTCGGCCGTGGCGGCGACGAGCCCGGCGCGGCGCGGCGGTGGTGGTGGTGGCGGATTCGGCGGCTGGGGCGGCGGCGGTGGTGGCGGCGGCTGGAGCAGTGGCGGCAGCAGCGGTGGCGGAGGCTTCAGCTCCGGCGGCGGTGGCGATTTCGGGGGCGGCGGCGCCTCGGGGGACTGGTAGGCATGGCAACGGCAACGCTTTTCTCGAAGCTGGCCCGCATCTGGCGCCACCAGTGGATGGACGAGGCCGATGTGCGGCGCGTGCTGCCCGATGCCGCCATGGAGCGCCTGGCGGCACGCGTGGCCGCGAGCGAGCGCCGCCACAGCGGCGAGATCCGCATCTGCGTCGAAGCGGGCCTGCCATGGTCCTACCTGCGGCGCCATGCCTCGGCGCGCGAGCGTGCCGTCACGCTGTTCGGCAAGCTGCGCGTGTGGGACACCGCGCACAACAACGGCGTGCTCATCTACCTGCTGCTGGCCGAGCATGCGATCGAGATCGTGGCCGACCGCGGCATCGATGCGCACGTCGACGATGCCGAATGGGCCGCGATGGCGCAGCGCATGGGTGCGGCCTTCCGCGAGGGCCGCTTCGAGGACGGGCTCACGCAGGCGCTGGAAGAAATGTCGGCCTTGCTGGTGGCGCACTTTCCGCTGGCCGAGAACGAGCCCGACACCAACGAGTTGCCCGACGAGCCCGTCGTCCTTTGAATTTCTCCCTCCCCTTCCGGGGGAGGGCCGGGGTGGGGGCAAGCGGCGCTGAAATGGGGCACGCTCTGGCAGCCCCCATCCCAAGCTTCCCCCGGGAGGGGAAGGAGCTCAACCCCTTACTCCGATGGCGGCAGCGCCCACACGCTTTTTCCGCCCACCGCATAGAAGCGCCGCCCCGGCGCGCGCTCCATCAACCAGCCGCCCGTGAACTCGCCGAAAGCCGGCAGCACGGCCTGCTGCGCATCGCTCGCGAAGCACGGCAGCCGCACGCTGTCGCGCCCCGGCCCGTAGAGCCGGCAGACGGGATGCAGGTGCCCCGCGAGCACGAAGTGCGTGGCATGCGCCTGCGGATGGTGGCAGCAGGCAAAAGGGCCGAGCAGATAAGGCTCGTCGACCACCTCGATGCCGAGCTCGGCGGGCGGATCGCCCGCGCGGCTGTCGTGGTTGCCCCGCACCAGCGTCATGCCGATGGACGCATGCACGGCGCGCCAGGCGGCCAGCGCTGCCAGCACCTGCGGCGTGCGCGCCTGCGCCGCATGCAGGAAATCGCCAAGGAACACGATGCGCTGCGGCGCATGGGCCGCAATGAGCGCGTCGAGCCGCGCCAGGTTCTCCTGCGTGGTGCCGCCCGGCACCGGCTGGCCGAGCGCGCGGTAGGTCGCGGCCTTGCCGATGTGCAGGTCGGCAATGAACAGCACGCGGCCATCGGGCCACCAGATGGCGTGCTCGGGCAACAGGTGCAACAGTTCGCCGGCCCACTGGACCGGGAGCGCCGATGCTGGGAGATTCGAAGCGGTCACGGGCCACGAGTGTCGCAAA
>NZ_JBFTPJ010000556.1:0-3964 GCF_056398445.1 Variovorax sp. 01T439_2 | reverse complement strand
GTGCTGGTGGGCCAGCTGGCCGTGATGGCGTTCGGCGTGACCGACACCATCGTGGCCGGCCGCTATTCCGAGAACGCGCTGGCCGCGCTGTCGGTGGGCGCGGCCGTCTTCATCAGCGTGTTCGTCTCGCTGATGGGCGTGCTGCAGGCGCTGCTGCCGGTCTGGGCGGAGCTGCACGGCGCGGACCGCAGAAGCGAAGTCGGCCGCTCCGTGCGGCAGTCGCTCTACCTGGCTGCCATCGCGATTGCCGTCGGCATGGCCGTGCTGCTGCTGCCGGGCGCGGTGCTGCGCTGGACCCAGGTGCCGCCCGCGATGCGCGGCGAAGTGGAAACCTATCTGGGGGTGCTCGCCTTCGCATTGCCGCCGGCCCTGCTGTTCCGCCTGTTCAGCACCCTGAACCAGAGCCTGGGCAAGCCGCAGGTGGTGACCTGGCTCCAGCTGGGCTCGCTGTGCGTGAAGCTGCCGCTGTCGATCTGGTTCGCCTTCGGCGGCGCGGGCCTGCCGGCCATGGGCCTGGTGGGCTGCGCCTGGGCCACGCTGTGCGTGAACTGGGCCATGCTGGCCTGCGCCGTGTGGCTGCTGCGCAGCAGCGCCTTCTACCGCGACTACCGGCTCTGGGAACGCATCGAAGCGCCCGACTGGCGGCAGATCCGCCAGTTCGCGAGCCTGGGCATTCCCGGCGGCCTGGCCGTGCTGGTGGAAGTGACCTCGTTCACCCTGATGGCGCTGTTCATTGCGCGCCTGGGCACCGCCGCCGCCGCCGCGCACCAGATCGCCTCGAACCTGCTGGCGGTGGCCTACATGGTGCCGCTCTCGCTGGCCATTGCCACCAGCGCGCGCGTGAGCTTCTGGCTCGGCGCCGGAAAGGCCGCCAAGGCCCGCCGCGCCTGCCGCCTGGGCTTCGAGCTCACTGCCCTTTGCGCGCTGTTCTTCGCGGGCGCCATGGTGGCGCTGCGCTTCAGGCTGGCCCACGTGTATTCCGACAATCCGGCCGTCATCGCAGTGGCCGCGGCGCTGCTGCTGGTGGTGGCGGCCTATCACTTTGCCGATGCGCTGCAGACGCTGTGCGTGTTCGTGCTGCGCAGCTACCGCGTCACGCTGGTGCCGCTGGTGGTCTATTGCACGCTGCTCTGGGGAGTGGGCCTGGGCGGCAGCTACCTGCTGGCCTACCGCGGGCTGGGGCCCTGGCCCGCCATGCAGTCGCCGCTGGCGTTCTGGCTCATGAGCGCCGGAGCGCTCGCGCTCACGGCCTTGCTGTTCGGAGCGCTGCTGCGCTGGACGATGCGCCGCTCACTTCGCTAGCAGCCGCGCTTCCCGCACGCGGGTTGCCGGGAACACCAGCGCGAAACGCGAGCCCTTGCCCACCGTGCTCTGGATCCGCAGTTCGGCGCCATGCCGCTGCGCGATGTGCTTCACGATGGCCAGGCCCAGGCCGGTGCCACCGGTTTCGCGCGAGCGGCTGCGGTCGATGCGGTAGAAGCGTTCGGTCAGGCGCGGGATGTGCTCGGCAGCAATGCCGGGGCCGGTGTCGCGCACCGCGTATTCGCCGCGCCCGTCGGGCAGCAGCCGCCAGCTCACCGCGACCTCGCCGCCGCCGGGCGTGTAGCGGATGGCGTTGCTCAGCAGGTTCGACATGGCGCTTTGCAGCTCTGTCGGGGCGCCCGAGATTTCAGATTCGGCCTCGATCGCGAAGGAAAGGCGATGCCCCTGCGGCGCGAGCCGGCCCGACAGCCCCCGTCCCTCGTCTTCGCACTGGGCGAGCAGCGCACGGATGCGGATCCACTGGTTGCCCGATGGCGCCGCACTGCCCTCGAGCCGCGACAGCGTCAGCAGGTCGTTGACCAGGGTTTCCATGCGATGCGACTGCTGGCTCATGAGCGAGAGGTAGCGCGCGCGCTCGTCCGCATCGAGCGGCAGGTTCTGCAGCGTTTCCACAAAGCCCGCCAGCACGGTGAGCGGCGTGCGGATCTCGTGCGACACGTTGGCGACGAAGTCGCGCCGCATGGCTTCGGCCTGCTCGACCGCCGTGATGTCGCGCGTCAGCAGCATGCGGCGGTTGCCCGCATAGGGATGCACCTGCACCGACAGGCGCACCGGATGGCTGCGCTGGTGCCCCTGCCCGGGGCCTGAGGCATCGATGACCACATCGCGGCTGTAGTTCCACGAGGCCAGGTAGGCCACGAAGGCCGGGTCGCGGACCAGGTTCGCAAGATGCTGCAGCAGATCCCGCTCGGCATCGATGCCGAACTGGCCGGCTGCCGTCTGGTTGCACCACTCGATGCGGCCCTGCTCGTCGAGCAGGATCACGCCGTTGGGAGAGGCCTGGATGGCGGCCAGGAATTCCYGCAGGCGGTCTTCGGCCTGGCGGGTCTGCTGTTCGCGGTCGCGCAGCAGCTTGCGGATGCGCTCCGCGAGCTCGCCCCACACGCCGGCGCCGCGCGTCGGCAGGCCCGCCGCGTTGTTGCGAAGCACCTTGAGCAGGCGCTCGGCCCGCCAGGCGTCGAGCGCGAGCCACAGCACCGCGCCCAGCCAGGCGCCCAGCCATCCGAACTTCCAGCCGAAAATGGCTGCAGCGCCCACTCCCATTACGAGGGACGCTATTAGAAAAGTAGCAATACGGAAAGGCATGGCGGGCGATTATCCGCGCCCGCGGCCCGTGAAAGCAGCGGGGCTCAAACCGTGACTTGGGCCGTCAGGCGGTAACCCGCGCCGCGCACCGTCTCGACCATCGGCGAGGCGGCGCCCAGCGATTCGCGCAGGCGCTTGACGTGCACGTCGACCGTGCGTTCCTCGATGTAGACGTGGTCGCCCCAGACCTTGTCGAGCAGTTGCGCCCGGCTGTGCACGCGCTCGGCGTGCTGCATCAGGTAGGCCAGCAGCTTGAACTCGGTCGGCCCCACCTTGAGCGCATTGCCCTGCCAGGTGACGCGGTGCGTGGCGGTGTCGAGCGCGAGCTCGCCGATCTCCACGCGCTCGGTCACCACCTCGGGCGCGCGGCGGCGCAGCACGGCGCGGATGCGCGCGAGCATTTCCTGGGTGGAGAACGGCTTGGTGATGTAGTCGTCGGCGCCCGCATCGAGGCCGGCCACCTTGTCGGGCTCGTCGCCGCGCGCGGTGAGCATCAGGATCGGGATGGCCTTGGTGCGCGGGTCCTTGCGCCACTGGCGCGCGAGTTGCAGGCCGCTCTGTCCGGGCAGCATCCAGTCGAGCAGGATCAGGTCCGGCAGGAAGGCGTCGATCTCGCGTTGCGCTGCCGCGCCGTCTTCCGACCAGATCGGCTCGAAGCCGTTGTGGCGCAGGTTGACGGCGATCAGCTCGGCGATCGAGGACTCGTCTTCGACGATCAGGACTCGGGGTTTCTTCATGCTTTCTTTGGGAGACTTGCGCTMGCTCTGTTACTGCAGCGCCGATTCGATCTCTTGCATCGAAGTGTGCCGCACATCGGCGCCCTTGACGATGTAGATGATGAACTCGGCGATGTTCTTGGCGTGGTCGCCGATGCGTTCGATGGCCTTGGCCAGGAACAGCAGGTCGAGGCTGGCCGAGATCGTGCGCGGGTCTTCCATCATGTAGGTGACCAGCTTGCGCACGAAGCCGTCGAACTCCTTGTCGATCAGGTCGTCGTCCTTCAGGATCGACAGCGCCGCGGCCGTGTCCAGCCGAGCGAACGCGTCCAGCGCGGTACGCAGCAGGCCCGAGGCCAGGTCGGCCGCGATGCGCAGCTCGTTCGAGGGCAGCGCGCGGGCCGAGCCGCTCTCGATGATCGACTTGACCATGCGCGCGATCTTGTTGGCCTCGTCGCCCACGCGCTCCAGGTTGGCCGTGGTCTTGGAGATGGCGATCAAGAGGCGCAGGTCGCGCGCCGTCGGCTGGCGCCGCGCGATGATCGACGACAGCTCGCGGTCGATCTCGATCTCCATCGCATTGACGCGCGTCTCGGTTTCCATCACGCGGTCGGCAGCGT
>NZ_JBFTPJ010000555.1:0-3965 GCF_056398445.1 Variovorax sp. 01T439_2 | reverse complement strand
CGTGGTGGTAGTCCACGTCGAGCACCGCCACCCGCTCCACGCCCGCATCGCGCAGCGCCTGCGCGGCCACGGCAGCGTTGTTGACGAAGCAGTAGCCGCCGAAGAAATCGGCGCCCGCATGGTGGCCGGGCGGCCGCGTGAGTGCGAAGGCGGCGCGCTCGCCGCCGATGACGCGCTGCGCCGCGGTCCAGGCGCAGGCGGCGCCGTGGCGCGCGGCGGCCCAGCTGCCGGCCATGAGCGGCGTGCCCGCGTCGAAGGAGAACAGCCCCATGCGCGCAGGAAAGCTCTTCGGCAGCACGTCGGTGCGCATGCCGCGCGTGGGCCAGTACGAAGGCAGCGCATCGCGCGATGCGTTCGACGGATCGAGCGCCACCCACTCGTCCCAGGCATGCGCAATGAAGTCCAGGTAGCGCGGCGCGTGCACCCTGGCCAACAGCGCCTCGTCGAAGGCATCGGGCACCTGCAGCGGGCCCAGGCCGCGGCGCTCCAGTTCATGTTTCACATGGTCGACGCGGGCGGGCACCTCGAAGCACGGCACCAGTTCGCCGCGGAACATCTCGACTTTGCCCTGGTGCAGCGCGTGCTGGTCGTTGTAGATGGTGAGCATGCCGCCCATCATGCCGCACGCCGCAGCACCGCCCGGCGCCGGCCGGACGCCGTCAGCCCGAACAGGTCCTTCGGGTCGTCGAGTTCGGGCACCAGCGCGATCTGCTGGCCGATGCCGCGCTCCAGCGACAGCTGGTGGATGTAGCGCAGCGCCGTGTAGTCCTCCAGCGCAAAGCCGACCGAGTCGAACACCGTGACCTGCTCGGCACTCTCGCGCCCCGGCACGCTGCCGAGCAGCACCTTCCAGAGCTCGTGCACCGGAAAGTCGGCCGGCAGCTGCTGGATCTCGCCCTCGATGCGGGTCTGGGCTTCGTACTCGACGAACACGCGGGCGAGGCGCAGCACGTCGGGATGCAGCTCGGTCTTGCCGGGGGAATCGCCGCCCACCGCATTGATGTGCATGCCCGGCTCGATCATGCCGGGCGAAAGCACGACCGCGTGGCCCTGGTGTGCCGTGACCGTGGTCACGATGTCGGCGCCGCGCACCGCGTCGGCGACCGATGGCGCGCGCACCACCTCGAGCGGCGTGYAGGCCGACAGGTGGCGCACCAGCTTGTCGGTGGCGCGCGGATCGATGTCGAACACGCGCACCTCCTCGATACCCAGCAGCGCATGGAAGGCCAGCGCCTGGAACTCGCTCTGCGAGCCGTTGCCGATCAGCGCCATGCTGCGCGAGCCGGGCCGCGCCAGCGCCTGCGCCGCCATGGCCGAAGTGGCGGCGGTGCGCAGCGCGGTGGTGAGCGTGAGCTCGGACAGCAGCACGGGGTAGCCCGTGTCGACCTCGGCCAGCACGCCGAAGGCCATGACCGTGGGCAGCCCCACGGCCGTGTTGTGCGGATGGCCGTTGACGTACTTGAAGGCGTAGGCGCCGTCGTCGGCCACCGGCATCAGCTCGATCACGCCGAGGTGCGAGTGGCTGGCCACGCGCGCCTTCTTGTCGAACTCGCGCCAGCGCAGGAAGTCGTCGCGCAGCGCGTCGGCCAGGGCCTTGAGGAATTGCGGAACGCCGGTTTCGTCCACCAGGCGAACCAGGCTGTGAACATCGATGAAGCGGGTCATGGCGCGGCTCCTTGCGTAGCCCGGACGCGGCGCTTCATTCCTTCAAGTGTTCTCACTCCACCATGGCTGATCCAGGATGCGCCTGCGCCAGGGGTTGCAGCCATTGTGCGCCTGCTTGCAGGCCATGGCGAGCCCCCGCCGGGTCCTGGCGGAAGCACGGCTTCAGTCGTGCCTGTGCTCTTCGATGCTGCGCTCCAGGAAGCGCCAGAGCCGCTCGTCTTCGCTGAAGGCCACGTTGAAGCGCAGCCAGCCGGTGGGATGCGGATTGACCAGGAACAGCTGGCCCGGGCCGAGCATGATGCCCTCGGCCGCGGCGCGCCGCGAGAGCTCGGCGCTGTCGGCAATGTCCGGGTGCCGCGCCCACAGGTACATGCCGGCCGCGGCTTCGTGGAACAGCTCGAAGCCCAGCCCGTCCAGCCGCCGCGCGACGCTGCCCTGCGCCTGCGCGAGGCGCTCGCGCAGCGACTTGAGGTGCTTGCGCCAGCGGCCATCGGTCACGATGCCGAAGGCCAGCCGCTCGGTGATATCGGACGAGGTCAGGCCCGAGATCATCTTGAGCTGCGCCAGCTCTTCGAGCAGCTCCGGCCGGGCGACCACGTAGCCGACGCGGATGTTGGGCGAGATGGTCTTCGAGTAGCTGCCCACGTAGACCACGCGGCGCAGCTGTCCCAGGCTGGCGAGCGAGGGGCGCATCGAGGCGTCCATCTCGGCATAGATGTCGTTCTCGACCAGCGTGAAGTCGTGTGCCTGCGCGAGCTGCAGCAGTTGCACCAGCTGCGGCAGCGAGGCCATCGAGCAGGTCGGGCTCTGCAGCCGGGGCTGGGTGAAGAAAGCCTTGGGCCGATGCGCCGCGAGCAGCGCCTCGAGCGCCGGCATGTCGTAGCCCGTGGGGATGCGCGGCACGCCGACGATCTCCACGCCCAGGAAGCGGAGCATGAACATCAGGTTCGGATAGCCCGGGTCGTCCACCAGCACCGAATCGCCCGGCTTGAGCAGGCGGCGCGCCACCAGGTCCAGCGCCTGGCTGGAACCCTGGGTCAGCAGCACCTGGGCGGCGTCGACCACGATCTGCTGCTCCGAGAGCGCCTCGGCCGTCGCCATGCGCAGCGCCATGTGGCCGAAGGGCAGGCCGTAGCCGCCGATGTCGGCGCCTTCGGAAGCCAGGTGGCGAAGGCTCCGGCGCATGCCGTCCTCGAACAGCCAGTCGTGCGGCAGCCAGCCACAGCCGGGTTTGAGCGGCAGGTTGCGGTTCTCGAAGATCTGCTGCAGGTACCAGCGGGCGTCGAAGCGGGGGTCCGGGCGGGGCGCACTGGCCGCGCCGGCGGCGCTGTCCTCGATGCGCCGCTTGACGAAGAAGCCGGCGTTGGCGCGCGAGACCAGGAGGCCCTGCGCCACCAGCCGGTCGTAGGCCTCGACCACCGTGAACACACTGACGCCGTGGGTCGCGGCAAAGGCGCGGATCGACGGCAACTTGCTGTCGGCCTTGAGCTTCTGGGAGCCGATCAGTCCGCGTAACCCTTCCACGATCTGGCTGACCAGCGGCGTCGGCTGTTCGGGGCGAAGAATGAGCATCGGGGGCGTCTGCAGCAGTCCGGCCTGCACCATATTGAGGAAAGTATGTACAGGATACAAGACCAGTACAGTCTTCCGGGCGATCACTTCCGGTGTACATGGCTGGATCGATTCGTGGGACCTAGAGTGCCGGCATTCCTTCTTCAAAGCACAGGCCGCACCCATGCAACGCGAACCCCACCTCAGCAATGCCGCCCTCATGGCCCGCCGCAATGCGGCCGTGGCCCGCGGCGTCGGCCAGGCCCATGAGATCTTCGTCAGCCGCGCCGCCAACGCGGAAGTGTGGGACGTCGAGGGGCGACGCTACATCGACTTTGCCGGCGGCATCGCGGTGCTCAACACCGGCCACTGCCATCCGGAGATCAGCGCCGCCGTGAAGGCGCAGGTCGATCTTTATTCGCACACCTGCTTCCAGGTGCTGGCCTACGAGCCCTACGTGGAGCTGGCCGAGCGCCTGAACGCGCTGGCGCCGGGCAATTTCGCGAAGAAGTCGATCTTCCTGAGCACCGGCGCCGAGGCGGTCGAGAACGCGGTCAAGATCGCCCGCGCCCACACCCGGCGGCCCGGCGTCATTGCCTTCAACGGCGGCTATCACGGCCGCACCATGATGACGCTCGGCCTGACCGGCAAGGTGGCGCCCTACAAGCTCGGCTTCGGCCCGTTCCCGGGCGAGGTGTTCCATGCGCTGTACCCGAACGTGCTGCACGGCGTGAGCGTGGACGATGCAC
>NZ_JBFTPJ010000554.1:0-3965 GCF_056398445.1 Variovorax sp. 01T439_2 | reverse complement strand
GCCTTGCGTCAGCGTCTGCACGATGTGATCGAGCGCGAACGCGTGCTGACGGCCCGCGCCCTCGGCGAGCGCGAAGACGCGTTCATGCGGCTCAAGGTGCAGGGCGTGCTCGATGCGGCCGAACTGCTGGCCGTCTCGCTGGCCGACGGCCGTGAGCAGCATGTGTTCGGCCGACGCACCTTGCCGCAGATGGACCTGGCCTCGGCGTCCTGCGCCATCCAGAACCTCTGGCTTGCGGCGCGTGCCGAAGGGCTGGGCATGGGCTGGGTCTCGCTGTTCGATCCCGCCGAGGTGTCGGCCCTGCTGGGCCTGCCCAAGGGGGCGGAGCCGATCGCGCTGCTGTGCCTGGGCCCGGTGCACGATTTCTACGAAGAGCCGATGCTGCAACGCGAACGCTGGGCCCGGCGCGAGCCCTTGTCGGCGCTGGTGTTCGACGAACGCTGGGGCCAGCCGTCGGACCTGTTTCCCACCCCGTCTTCGCGAGAATGACGGCTCCCATGCCCCCCTTTCCCCTCGAACACGCCCTGGCCCTCGCCGCCGCGCTGTGGCTTGCGCTTGCCATCGACTGCTGGCTGGGCGAGCCCGCTGCGCGCTGGCATCCGGTGGTGTGGATGGGGCAGTACCTCGGCTGGATCGGCTCGCGCATCGCACCGCCGGTGGCCAAGGCGAAGCCGCGCGACCTGCCGCTCTTCTTGATCGGGGCGCTGGGGTGGTGCGTGGGCGCGACGTGCGTGGGGGTGGTCGCCGCCGGCGTGCAGGCTGCGATGGTGCAATGGCTGCCCGCATGGGCGCTGGCGGTGGCGATGGCCTTTGCGCTGAAACCGCTCTTCGCATGGCGCATGCTGCGCGCCGAAGTGCTGGCCGTGGACGCGGCGCTGGCCGTGTCGCTGGACGCGGGCCGCGTGCAGCTCGCCCGGCTGGTGAGCCGCGATGTCTGCGCGCTCAGCGAGCGCGAGGTGCGCGAAAGCGCCATCGAATCATTGGCCGAGAACCTCAACGATTCGCTCGTGGCGCCGCTGTTCTGGTTCGTGCTGCTGGGCTTGCCGGGTGCGGCGGTCTACCGCTTCGCCAACACGGCCGATGCGATGTGGGGCTACCGCGGAGAACGCAACGGCCGTGACTGGAACTGGTTCGGCAAGTGGGCCGCGCGCGCCGACGACCTGCTCTCGTGGCTGCCGGCGCGGCTCACGGCGCTGCTGCTTGCGCTTGCGGCATGGCGCTGGCCGCGCGGCGTGGCAGGCGAGGCGCGCCGCACGCCGTCGCCCAACAGCGGCTGGCCGATGGCGGCGATGGCACTGCTGCTCGGCGTGCGGCTTGCCAAGCCCGGCATCTATGCCTTGAATGCCGAAGGACGGCCCGCCGATGCGGCCGATACGCAGCAGGCCGCGCGATGGGGCAGCAGGGCGGTGCTGGCCACGGCCGCTTGTGCATCATTGGCCATCTTCTTCGCGGCAACCGACTGGGCATGACACCGGAACACACGACATCCACCGGCCTGTTGCATGGCGGGCCCGACGCCACCGGCACCGCCTGGCACGATTTCTCGACCAACGGCAATGCCACGGGTTCATGCCCCGCTGTGCTTGCCGCGCTGCGTGCGGCCGACGCGGCGCACTACCCGGACCCGGGCTACACGGCGCTGCGCCGCGCGTTGGCAGGCTTTCACGGCGTGGCCGCCGAACGCATCGTGATCGCGGCCAGTGCCAGCGAATTCATCCACCGCATCAGCGCCGCTTTTGCGCAGGGCGGCGGCCGGCAGGCGGTGCTGCCGGCGCACAGCTATGGCGATTACGAGCGTGCGGCGTCGGCCTGGGGGCTGCAGGTGCTGCGGCCGCCGGCGCCGCACGGCGAAGCGGCGCTGCGCTGGTGCTGCGAGCCGTCGAGCCCGCTCGGCCAGGCCGAGGCCGATCTCGCGCTGCACGCCGCGGCCGGCGGCACCTGCGTGCTCGACCTGGCCTACGAGCCGCTGCGCCTCGAAGGCGCGGCATCGCTCGACGCGGCGCAGCGCAACCGCGTCTGGCAGCTGTGGACGCCCAACAAGGCCATGGGCCTGACCGGAATCCGCGCCGCCTATGCCATTGCGCCCGAAGGCGATGCCGCCGCGCCGCTGAAGCAGCGCCTCGAGCGGCTGGCCCCCTCGTGGCCGGTGGGCGCGCATGGCGTGGCGCTGCTCGAAACCTGGATCGGCGAGCCCGCCCAAGCCTGGCTTGCCCGAAGCCTGCGCACCCTGCGCGAATGGAAGGCGCAGCAGCGCGCCCTTTGCGAATCGATGGGATGGCAGTGCCTGCCGAGCGACGCCAACTTCTTTTGCGCGCGCACCGATGCGCCTTACCAGCAGCGGGCCGCCCGGCTGCGCGCCGAAGGCATCAAGCTGCGAGACTGTGCATCATTCGGCCTGCCGGGCCATGTGCGGCTCGGCGTGCTGCCGCCGCAGAGCCAGCAGGCGCTGAAAGAAGCCTGGACGCGCGCGGCGGCTTCGGCCGAACCTTGAAAGCCAGGACATCCGCATGCTCTACGCCATCACCACGCTCTTTCTTTGCCAACTGGCCGGCGAGCTGCTCGTGCAGTGGCTGGGCCTGCCGATTCCCGGCCCGCTGATCGGCATGCTGCTGCTGTTCATCGTGCTGCTCGTGCGCGGCGGCGTGCCCGAGGCGCTGAACGAGACCTCGGGCCATCTGCTGCGCAACCTCATGCTGCTGTTCATTCCCGCGGTGACCGGCGTCATGCTGCATTTCGAACGGGTGGGGCGCGAGTGGCTTCCGTTCCTTGCGGCGGGCATCGTGGGCGCGGCCTTCACCATGGCCGTGACCGCGCTCACCTTGCGCTGGATGATCCGCATCACCGGCAAGGATGCCGAATGACCCCGCCCGCCAAGCTGTCCGAGATCTGGGTCTTCCTGGCGCAGTCGCCGCTGCTGTGGCTGTCGCTCACGCTGCTGGCCTACCTGGGCGCGCTGTGGCTGCACCGGCGCAGCGGCGCCAACCCGGCGGTCAATCCGGTGCTGGTGTCGGTGGTTGTCATCGTGGGCGTGCTGCTCGCCACGCGCACGCCCTACGACACATATTTCGAAGGCGCCAAGTTCGTGCACTTCCTGATCGGGCCGGCCACCGTGGCACTGGCCGTGCCGCTGTATGGCCAGCTCGGGCGGCTGCGGCGCCTCTGGCTGCCGATCGGCGTGGCGCTGCTGGTGGGCTCGGTGGCGGCCATCGTGTCGGCCATCGGCATTGCCTGGGCGCTGGGCGGATCGCACGAGCTGCTGATGTCGCTCGCGCCCAAGTCGGCCACCATGCCGATCGCGATGGGCGTGGCCGAGAAGATCGGCGGGCTGCCGTCGCTGGCCGCGGTGGCGGCCGCCGTGGCGGGCATCTCGGGCGCGATCATGGCCACGGGTCTCCTGAACCTGCTGCGCATCAAGGAACCCGCGGTGCGCGGCTTTGCCGTGGGCATGGCGGCGCACGGCATCGGCACCGCGCGGGCCATCCAGGTGAACGAAACGGCGGGCGCCTTCTCCGCGCTGGCGCTGGGGCTGAATGGCATCGCGACGGCGCTGCTGGTGCCGCTTTTGATCAGGCTCGCCGGCTTCTTCTGACGCAGAATGGCGCCTCCTCTTTTGGCTCTGGAGAGCAAGGCATGGCCCAGTACACCGCAGAAATCCTCTGGCAGCGAGGCGACCAGGACTTCCTCGGCAACAGCTACAGCAGAAGGCATTCGCTGCGCTTCGATGGCGGCGCGGAAGTGCCGGGCTCCTCGTCGCCGCACGTGGTGCCGCTGCCGTTTTCCGATGCGGCGGCAGTCGATCCTGAAGAGGCCTTTGTCGCGTCGCTCTCGAGCTGCCACATGCTGTGGTTTCTCACCATGGCGGTGAAGCGCAAGTTCATCGTCGACCGCTACTTCGATGCGGCGAGCGGCGTCATGGAAAAGAACGCCGAGGGCAAGCTCGCGATGACCGTGGTCACGCTGCGTCC
>NZ_JBFTPJ010000553.1:0-8087 GCF_056398445.1 Variovorax sp. 01T439_2 | reverse complement strand
GTGCTCGGCAACCTTCTGCGAGAGCTTGTAAAGCAGGCGGCCGCGGTCGGCCGCGCTCACCTTGTGCCAGACGCCCTCGAAGCAGTCGCGCGCCGCGCGCACGGCGGAATCGATGTCGGCGGCATTGCTGCGCTGGATTTCGTCGAAAGGCTGGCCGTCGGAGGGGTCGAGCACCTGCAGGGTGCGGCCGGAGGATGACGGGACGTCGGCGTTGGCGATGAAGTTGAGTTGCATGGGACGGGATTTTGCACCCGCTACCGGGGTGCGCCTGCGCCCGGCCGCGGCAGCGCCCGGACCGCGTTGAGCATGCGCTCCACGTGCTTGTCCGGATTCAGGTTCTGGTAGTAATAGGCCACCTTGCCGTTCGGCGCGATCACATAGGACAGGCGGTTGGCGAAGTCGGGCCGGGTCTGCATCAGGGCGTCGAAGCCGTTGATCACGGATTTGGATTCGTCCGAAGCCACGGGAAAGCGGCTCTGGCACGACTTGACCGAGAACTTGGAGAGGGTGTCGATGTCGTCGGCCGACACGCCGATGACCGTGGCGCCGAGCGCGGCGAACTGGTCGACGGCTTCGGCGAAGGCATGCGCTTCGATCGAACAATCGCTGGAGTCGGCCGCCGGAAAGAAGTACACCACCACCGGGCCCTTGGCCAGCGCCTCGGCCAGCGAATAGCGGAAGGTCTTGCCGCCGAGCGCGGCGTTGGCGGTGAACTTGGGCACCGGATCGCCGATGTCCAGTGCAGCCCAGGCGGGCAGTGCCAGCCCGGCGGCGACCGACATCAGGGCAATGCGTGAGAGGATCGGTCTTGCCATGGTGTAACTCCGAGCAGGGGTGAAACGAATTCTAGGATGCCATCATGAACCTCTGGACCCCACTTCTGCGTATCTGTCTTGCCGGCGCCATGGCTGCGGCGCTGGCGGCGTGCGGCTCGCTGCCGCCGGCGCGCGAGCGGGCGGCGGTGAACGCCGCCGCGGCCGATCCGTCCACCACGCTGGCACGCATCGCAGCCGCCTCGACGCCGCCGGGCGAGCATTCGGGCTTCCGGCTGATGCCGCTCGGCGTCTATTCGCTCGACGCGCGCGTGCAGCTGGCAGAGCGCGCCCAGCGCTCGCTGGTGGTCCAGTACTACCAGTTCGAGAACGACGCCACCGGCCGCCTCCTGATGCGCGCGCTGCGCGAGGCGGCCGGGCGCGGGGTGCAGGTGCGGCTGCTGGTGGACGATCTCTACACAGTCAAGAGCCAGCAGCCGCTGCTCGCGCTTTCCGCCACGCCCAATGTGCAGGTGCGGCTGTTCAATCCGTTCTGCTGCGGACGCGGCGGTTTTCTCTCGCGCTTCGCGGCCTCGCCGCACGAGATCGGGCGGCTCAACCACCGCATGCACAACAAGCTCTTCATCGCCGACGGCGTCATGGCGGTGGTGGGCGGGCGCAACATCGCCGACGAGTATTTCGTGCTGAGCGAGGCGCAGAACTTCATCGACATGGACGCGCTGGTGGTGGGCAAGGTGCTGCCGCAGCTCGAATCGATCTTCGACGCCTACTGGAACAGCGAGCAGGTCTGGCCCATTGCCGACATCGTGCGCGGGGAGGGCGGCCGCACGCCCACGGCCGCCGACTTCGACGCCTGGATCGGCATGGCCGCGCCGCCGCCGAAGATCGTGCTGCCGCCGTCCGACGTGCTGGGCTACGGGCCAATCGCGGAAGAACTCGATGGCGGCCGCATGGGCCTGCTGTGGGGCGAGGCCCGCGCGATTGCCGATCCGCCCACCAAGCCCGCAACGATGACCGAGGACGAGGCCATTGCCACCAGCGTGACCATGAAGGTCTGGACGCTGCTGATGGACGCCAAGGTCGAGGTCGACCTGACCTCGCCCTACCTGGTGCCCGGCGAGCGCGGCATGGCGGCCTTCGAGGACCTCGCCAGGCGCAACGTCAAGCTCACGCTCTTGACCAATTCGCTGGCCGCCAACGACGAGCCGCTGGTGCACACCGGCTATGCGCGCTACCGCGAGCGGCTGCTCAGGAGCGGTGCCGACCTGTACGAGCTGAGCCCGCAGCGCACCACCGCGGGCGAGCGCTTCGGCATGTTCGGCAAATCGCTGGGGCGGCTGCACTCCAAGACCGCCGCCATCGACAAGACCCGCATCTTCATCGGCTCGATGAACCTCGATCCGCGCTCGGCGAGCCAGAACACCGAGATGGGCGTGGTGGTCGACAGCCCGCAGCTGGCGCGCGAGATGCTGCGCGTCATCAACATCAGCAAGCTGCAGAATTCGTACCGGCTGCGCATTGCCAAGGACACCGGCACGCTGCAGTGGCTCACCACCGATGGCGAGAAGGAAGTCATCCTCACGTCGGAGCCGGAATCGAGCTTCTTCCAGCGGCTCCACAACCTGATCATTGCGCCCCTGGTTCCCGAAATGCTGCTGTAGCCTCGGGGGATGGCGCAAAGCTTCATTTCGTTGTCGGCCCTCCAGGTGATGTGCTGGGGGCTGATTTTTTTCGGCGGCATCTACCTGGGATTCGGCGCCCTCAACTGGCTGCTGGCCCGGCGGGTGCTGCCCGCGCTCGGCATCGGGCGCGTGCTCGACCCGCGGCCGCTGCAGCCGGGGCAGCTGCGCCGCGAACTGGCGCAGTCGGGCGTGTCGGTGCTCGTGTTCGGGCTGGGCATGGTGTTTCCGTGGGGCTTGCTCCAGCTGGGCTGGGCGCGGCTCGATGCCGACGCGGGCTGGCGCCAGGTCGCGGCTGAAATCCTGGTGCTCGCGATCTGGAACGACGTTCATTTCTGGTTCAACCATCGGCTGCTGCACACGCGCTGGCTGCGGCGCTTTCACGGGCCGCACCACCGCTCGGTCGTGACCACGCCATGGGCGACGTACAGCTTCCATCCGATCGAGGCGGCCATGCTCGGCAACGTGATCCTGCTGCCGATGCTGCTGCACGACTTCAGCTTCTGGTCGCTCGCGTCGGTGCCGCTGTTCAGCCTGTTCTTCAACAGCATCGGGCACTCGAACTACGACTTCTTTCCGCGGGCGTCGTACGGCCACTGGTTTGCCGCAAGCCGCCGGCACCATTTGCACCACGCCTGCCACGGCGGCAACTACGGCTTCCAGTTCACTTTCATGGACCGGTTGTTCGGCACGCGCATTGCCGCCGACGCGGCCGAGCCGCAGTTCCTGGCCTTCCGCGAGAAGCAGCAACGCCAACCGCAGCATGGCACGCCGGCCTGAGGCGCCGCGCTGGCCGGCGCGCCTTCGCCATGGCCGCGACTGGCAGAGCCTGGCGTACCTGGCGGCGCTCCCGGCGCTGGCGGCATGGCAGTGGGTGCACGGCTTTGCCGTGCTGCTCTATGCGCCGATGCTGTTCCTGACGCTGGGCGTGGGCGTGATCCACCACAACCACGTGCATCTGCGCATGTGGCGCGGGCGGCGCATGAACCGGTTCACCGACTTCTGGATCACGCTGCTGCAGGGGCATCCGACCTTCGTCTTCTGGCCGGCGCATGTGGCCAACCACCATCGCCACCGGCACGGGCCGCGGGACGTGGCGCGCACCTACCGCTTCGGCGGCGACACCAACCATCTGCGGGGCTACCTGCTGCATCCGTTCCAGGCCGTGTGGGTGCTGGTGCCGGTGTTCTTCGGCTGGCTCGGCCAGCTTCGCAGGCACCGGCCCGGACCCTGGCGCTACTGCATGRCGCAGTACGCCCTGTGGCTCGGCAGCTGGAGCGCGCTGCTGCTGCTCGACTGGCGCAAGGCCCTGCTGCTGGTGATCGTGCCGCAGCTGCACGGGCTGCACTGGCTGCTGGCCACCAACTATCTGCAGCACGCACATGCCGACCCGAGCTCACGCAGCTGCATCGCACGCGCTACCGCGCGCAGGTCGATCCCGCGCTCAACGAGCAGGGACTGGTGCCCTACATGGTTCGCGTGTTCGTGCTCGGGGCGCTGTGGCCGCGTTTTCGCAGCCGCCCGCTGATGCCGTCCGTGCCCGTGCCGCCCGAGTCTCCAACCCACTGAACCATGCCCGTCCCATTCCAACGCGTCTATATCGAGAGCGCCGGCTACTTCATGCCCGGCGAGCCCATTCCCAACGAGCGCATGGATGCCTACATCGCGCCGCTCAACCGGATGTCCGAGCGCATCAAGCGGCGCATCCTGGCCGAGAACGGCATCCTCACGCGGCACTATGCGATCGACGAGGAGGGCATGACGCGCCACACCAATGCGCAGCTGGCGGCCGGCGCGATCCGCGACTGCCTGCGGCGCGGCGGCGCCGAGCTGTCGCGCGTGTCGCTGCTGGCCAGCGGCTCTTCGGGCGGCGACACGCTGATGCCCGGTTTCGCCAACATGATCCAGGGCGAACTGGCGGCGCCGCCCATGGAAACGCTGTCGGTGCACGGCATCTGCGCTGCGGGCGTGTCGGCCATCCAGTCGGCCGCGCAGGGCATCGAGCTGGGGGCACACCGCAGCGCGCTCGCGGTGGCCAGCGAAATGCCCTCGCGGCTTTTCAAGCGCTCGCGCTTCGCTGCGCGTGGCTACGAGACCGACTTCGATTCGCACTTCCTGCGCTGGATGCTCTCCGACGGTGCGGGCGCGCTGCTGCTGTCGGACGGTGCACCTGCGCTGGCCGGCAACCCGGGGCTGCGCCTGCGGCTCAAGTGGGTGCACCAGCGCGCGTTCTCGGGGGACTACCCGGTTTGCATGCAGCTGGGCCTGACCGAGGACCGCGCGCGCGGCCATCTCGATTTTGGCTCGTGGGCCGAAGCGGAGGCGGCGGGTGCCTTGTCGCTGCGGCAGGACATCCGCCTGCTGCCGCACCTGTTCGACATCGGCATTCATGAATACGCAACACTGGTGCAGGGCGGATGGCTCGATCCGAAGCGGATCGACCATTTCCTGTGCCACTACTCGTCGGAGAAATTCATTCCCGTGGTCGAGGACCTGATGGCCAAGGCCGACCTCGCCATTCCGCGCGAGCGCTGGTGGAGCAACCTGGCTTGGCGCGGCAATACGGGGGCTGCGTCGATCCTGGTCATGCTGTCGGAGTTCCTGCACTCCAAGGCGCTGAAGCCGGGCGAACAGATCTTCTGCTACGTGCCGGAATCGGGGCGCTTCATGGCCGCCTACATGCTGCTGGAGGTCGAGGCGGCCGAGGTGCCCACCCGGGCGGTGGCCGTTCCGCGCACCACGGCCGACGCGGCCCCGGACGAAGAAGCCGCGATCGCTCCGCCGCACGACCCGGCCGCCGCGCCCGAAGGCCTCGGCGCGCTGCTGACCGAACTGGCCGGCATCTGGCACGACTACCGCTCGCGCGCCTGGCGCACGCCGCTGATCCGCCAGATCCGCGAGCGCCGCCTTGCCTTGCCCGACTACCTGAACTGGATGGAGCAGTGGATCCCGCAGGTGCGCGAAGGCAGCCGCTGGATGCGCGAAGGCGCCGCTTCGCTGACGGGGCCCTATCAGGCGCTGGCCGCGCTGATCGACGTGCACGCGGGCGAGGAGCAGGACGACTTCAACATTCTCTTCAGCGACTACCGCAAGGCCGGCGGCACCGTCGAGCGGATCGACGATCTGCGCCGCAACCCTGGCGGAGAGGCGCTCAATGCCTACCTGCACGGCCTGGCCGCCACGCGCAACCCGATCGGCCTGCTGGGCGCGATCTACATCATCGAGGGCACGGGCCAGCGCATCGTTCCCGCGCTGCTGCCGCTGATCAAGGCCGGCCTGAAGCTGCCGCCCGACGCCTTCCGCTTTCTCGAATACCACGGCCACAACGACGAGAACCACCTGAACCGCTGGCTCGCCGCGGTCGAGATGGTGATGGCCGTGGAAGGCGGCGAGGGCGCCGAAGGCCGGGGCCGGGCGGCCCGCCAGATCATCGACACGGCGCGCCACACGGCCGCGCTGTACCTGGTGCAGTTTCAGCACATTACACAGCGGATGCCCCATGAGCCGAACGCCTGATTTTCTTGCGCAGGGTCACGACGAGCGCGACCCCAGTCCCTGGCTCGCGCTCTACCTGGACCAGAGCAGTGCTGGGCTTCATCGGCCGCAATTCGCCGGTACCCGTGGGCACCTCGCCGCTGGAGCCGGCCGACATCGATGCGCTCAAGGACGAGACCTTCCTGAAGCACGACCTGAATCTCTTCAACTTCGTGATCCGGCTGAACCAGGCGCTGCGCGACAAGGGGCTGGTGCTGGCCAAGGCGCCCGAGGTCGATTTTTCGATGATCAGAGACCCGGGCCTGCGGCTTTCGGACATGCCGCGCGGCAGGCTCAACTTTCTCGACCTGCAGAGCRCCATCGAGCTTTTCACGCCGCTGTACCAGCTGATGCTGACCGACAACGACTTCTGGCGCGCCGCCAATTCGCTGCAGCTGGACGAAACCATCGGCATCTACGCGGCCACCTTGCTGGGCGCCCCCGAGCACCTCATCCTGGTGAACAACAAGCATCCGCTGGTGCCGCTTTCGACCCTGCGGGCCGGGCACCGGCTGGTCATTCACGGGCTGTCGACGGAGATGCTGCACAGCCTGCTGCGGCGCATGCAGGCCGCGCAGGGGGCAACCCCCACGCCGTAGCAGCCACTTGCATAAGCGTATGCTGCCCCCAGATGCAATCCATGAACACGACCCATAATCCGTCTTCCAAGACCGATCTGGCAGTGACCCACGTGCTGGCTCAACTGCTGGAGCGGCTTGAGCACAGCGCCGTCCCCGTAGGCGCCGAGCAGTACCGCTCGGTGGTAGAACACCTGGTGCACGAATTCAACGACGTTGAACCCGGCGCCGACCTGGGGCGTCTGCTCGACGCCTATCCTGCCGCCGCCGAGGTCTACGAAAACCTCAATTACCAACATGCCGGCCTCTGCCGCTCGGCGCTCGACACGGCGCTTGCGGCCGAAGTCAGCGCGAGAGAAGCCATTGCACGCGCCATGCGCAACACCGAACCGAAAAAGGACAAAGCCGATGGCCAAAGCTGAGGTCAAGACCGCCGTTGTGGCCGATGGCCTGCGTTACAAATCGAAGGCGCCGGGCTCTCCGTTCCGCGCTTCGGCGTCGTTCAGCGGGGCCACCATGTCCTGCTTCATGTGCGGAAAGCACCGCGTACGGTCGCAATTGCGCACCCGCCAGGTGCTGGGCAAGTCGCAGACCGTTTGCGCGCCCTCGTGCAAGGCGCTCGACGAATCGCTCGAATAAGCCGGATTCGCGGGCCTAGCATGGCGGCGCGACGCCTTGGCGACATGCCCGAGCGTGAGAATTGCAGATTTTCTTTCCAAATCGCCTGCAATGGATATACAGTTAGACACAATTGATGCATTTATTGCGTTAGTCAAAAGTTCTAATTTGTAGTCGACGGCAAATGATTTTGTGTATGTGCAATAACGCCCAGTGCCGGGCGATTTGCGGAAGGAATCTGCAATGAACAAGTCGCGCCACGTGGTCATGCAGGTGGTCAAGCGTTCCTCCGGCAGTGCGACGCACCATGTGGAATTCCTCATGGACAACATCTTTGCGGAGCGCCTGCGCCAATTGCGCTCGCTGGTTCCGCCGCTGGGCAGCCTCAACAAGCAGCGCGACCTGGTGATCGACAAGGTGCGCGCGCGCCTTCCGAACGCCGTCTGGCGCACCGGAAGCCATGTCGACGAGGGCGTGGAGGGCTCCTGCATCGTCATTGCGGCGGAAGGCTCGTTCAATTGCGGCGGCAAGGACCGCCTGACGCGCGAAAAGCTGGTGACCTACAACTTTTCGATTTCGCGCCTGATCGAATTGCACGCCGAACGCCCCGACGGCGAAACCCTCTACATCCGCGACGGCACCTTCGCCAACGACGAGCCCGCCGACTCGGCCGCGGGCCTCTGGGTGGCGTCGCTGACCGAACAGGAAACCGTGATGCGCATTCCGGATGCCCCTTCGGACTTCGACACCCTGCACGACCTGGCAATGCGCCCCGAACAGCGAGCCGCCGCCACTCCTCCCAGCCACAGGGCCAGTTTCTACTGAAGAGCCTCGGCCGCCGCGCCTACCGGCGTGTAGTGTGCGCGGTTGTTCTCGAGCCAGCGTGCCGACAGGCTGCTGTCCTG
>NZ_JBFTPJ010000552.1:0-3979 GCF_056398445.1 Variovorax sp. 01T439_2 | reverse complement strand
GAAGGGAATGGCCTCGTAGAGCATCCTGGCTGCGCCTTCGGTGCTGCCCACGAACACCGTGCCCAGCCCGCACAGGCCCGCGGCCACCGCAGCCTGCAGCGCCTCGGGCGCGCCTGCATAGGTGAGGCGCGCGGCCAGCGCGCTGGGCGTGATGCCATGCTCGACCAGCGTGACGACGATGGCGTTGAAAGTGACCGACTCCTGCGGCGTCGGGATGCGGCCCGTGAGCTCCAGGAAGGCCATGTCGCCGAGGTTCAGGTGGCCCAGGATCTCGGAGGGCAGGTCGCGCCCGCGCACGGTGATCTTGTCGGGCGTGCTGTGGCCGAGCTCGGTGTGCAGGGATTTCTTGATCTTTGTGGTGGTCATGCGCCGAATCTATGCCGCCCTCGCGCGAGGCGGGTCTGTGAATGCGAAACCCTCCCTTCGGCAAATGCAAATGCCGCGCGGCGGGCCGTTCTGTCACGCTGCGGCGATGGACACAGAATCACTTTCCGCCGTGCGCGATGCTGCGCTCGACTACTTCGTTCGCAGCCGTTCCATCCAGCGGCGGCGCGAGCGCATGGAGCGGCCCGAGGCCGACGAGGCGCAGGGCTGGAGCGCCATGGCCGAGCTGGGCTGGACCGGCATGCTGGCACCCGAATCCGCGGTCGGCCTGGGGCTGAATCTTGCGGGCGCCGCGCAGATCCTGCGGGCCGCGGGCGAGCATGTGGCGCCCGAGCCGTTGCTGGCGGTGGCGGGCCTGAGCGCCATGCTGCTCGCGCGGCTCAAGGCTCCGGCCGCGCAGTCGTTGCTGGCGGAGCTGGTCGCGGGCCGCAGCCTGCCGGCGCTGGCCTGGCAGGAAAGCGCCGGCGACCTGAGCGCCGTGCCGCTGGCCTGCGGCTGCGAGCCGCGCGCGGGGCATGCGGGCGGCGTGCTGCTGCAGGGCGAGAAGCTCATGGTGCTGCCCGGCGCGGCCGCCAGCGGCTGGCTGGTGTCGGCGCGCGGCAGCGACGATGCGGTGCTGCTGTGGGTGCCGCGCGGCACGGCCGGCGTGAGCGAAACCCTGGTGCCGCTGGTGGACGGCAGCCAGGCCGCGAGCCTGCGCTTCGAGCAGGTGGCGCTGCCCGCGGACGCGGTGCTGGCCGAAGGCCCCGCCGCGCAGGACGCGCTGCGCCACGCGCTCGCGGCCGGCCAGGTCCTGCAGGCGGCCGAGCTGCTGGGCGTGGGGCAGGCGATGCTCGCGCAGACGCTGGCCTACCTGCGCACCCGTTCGCAGTTCGGCAAGCCCATCGGCAGCTTCCAGGCGCTGCAGCACCGCTGCGTGGACATGTTCATTCACCTCGAAGTGGCGCAGGCCGCGCTCGCCGAGGTGCTGGCACTGGCGGACCAGGGGCTCCCGGCCGAACGGCTCGAAGCCGAAGCCAGCCGCGTCAACGCCCGCTGCACCGCCGCGGCGCTGCAGGCCTCGCGCACGGCGGTGCAGCTGCATGGCGCCATCGGCTACACGCAGGAGTGCGAGCTGAGCCTCTACTACAAGCGCACGCTGTGCCTTTCGGCGTGGCTCGGCAACGTGGCCGCGCACCAGCGCCGGCATGCCGCGCTGGCCGACGGCGACGAAGCGCGGGCGGGCACCGCCGCATGGGAGGGCGAGTTTCCGCGCAGCGCCGACTGGCATGCGATGCCCGAGGCCGAGTTCCGGCGCATGGTGCGCGCCTTCCTGCAGCAGCGCTATCCGCAGCAGCTGCGCTACCTGTCGCACCGCGCGCGCTGGAGCGAGATCCGCGAGTGGTATCTCACGCTGTCGGCGCAGGGATGGATCGCGCCCGCGTGGCCAGAGGTGCATGGCGGCATGGGGCTGCCGGCCGACAAGCTCATTGCATGGATCGAGGAGCTCGAGCAGCACGGCGTTGCACGCGCGCCGGACCAAGGCATCGTGATGATCGGCCCGCTGCTGATCCAGCATGGCACGACCGAGCAGCAGCAGCGCTTCCTGCCGCGCATCCTGAGCGGCGAGCATGTGTGGTGCCAGGGCTATTCGGAGCCCAACGCCGGCTCCGACCTGGCGGGCCTTCGCACCGAGGCCGTGGCGGGGCGCGATGCCGAGGGCGATCACTTCATCGTCAATGGCCAGAAGATCTGGACCACGCTCGCGCAGGACGCCAACCACATCTTCATGCTGGTGCGCACCGACAAGGCCGCGCGCAAGCAGGAGGGCATCAGCTTCCTGCTGTGCGACCTGCGCACGCCGGGCATCACGGTGCGGCCCATTCACACGCTTTCGGGCGAGCCCGAGTTCTGCGAGGTGTTCTTCGACAACGTGCGCGTGCCGGCCGAAAACCTCGTGGGCAAGCTGCATGGCGGCTGGACGATTGCCAAGGCGCTGCTGGGCTTCGAGCGCATCTTCCTCGGCAGCCCCAAGCAGTCGCAGTACGCGCTGGGCCAGCTCGCGCGGTTGGCGCAGGCGCGGCGCCTATTTGCGGACCCGGTGTTTGCGCAGCGCTTTGCCGCACTGCGGCTCGACGTGCTCGACCTGTCGGCCGCATACACGGGCTTTGCCGACATCGTGCGCGCGGGCCAGCCGCTGCCTGCGTCGGTGTCGTTGCTCAAGATATGGGCCAGCGAAACCTACCACCGCATCGGCGCGCTGCTGGTCGAGGCCGGCGAAGAGCAGGGCGCCGTCGCGGGCGACCAGCTGCTCGACGGGCAGAGCTTCAACGTGCTGTCGCCGCTCATCGGCTCCACCGCCGCAATGATCTATGGCGGCACCAACGAGATCCAGCGCAACATCCTTGCGCGGCAGGTGCTCGACTTGCCTGCCTGATCGATGCGAGCCGCCGAAGAAATACACAACAGGAGACAACGCCATGACATCGACTCACTTCTCGCGCCGCCACCTCATGGCCGCGATGGCAGGCAGCGCACTGCTGGCCGCACTGCCTTCGCGCGCCCTGGCGCAGCAACAGTTGCCGCCACTCATCAAGCTGGTGGTCGGCTATTCGGCCGGCGGCCCGGTGGACGGCGCGGCGCGCCTGCTTGCGCCCGCGCTGAGCCAGGAGCTCGGCACGCAGGTCATCGTCGACAACCGCCCCGGTGCCAGCGGCTCGGTGGGCGGCGATGCAGTGGCCAAGGCCGTGCCCGACGGCGCGCTGCTGTTCTTCGGCGCAAGCCCGACCATCACCATCAATCCGAACATCCAGCGCAGGATGCCCTTCGATCCGATGAAGGACCTGACGCCCATCGCGCCGCTGGTCGACTACACCAACGTGCTCGTGGTCAACCAGGACCTGCCGGTGCACAGCGTGGCCGAGCTGCTGGCCTATGCGAAGGCGCGGCCGGGCAAGGTGTTCTACGGCTCGGCCGGCATCGGCGCGTCGAACCACCTGAGCGGCGCGCTGCTCGAGAAGATGACCGGCGTGCAGCTCACGCATGTGCCCTACAAGGGCAGCGCACCCGCGTTGGCCGACGTGATGGGCGGCACCGTGACGATGATGTTCGACATCATCGCCACCTCGCGGCCCTTCATCCAGTCGGGAAAGATCCGCGCGCTGGCCGTCACCTCGCGCCAGCGCAACCGCATGCTGCCCGAGGTGCCGACCATGATCGAGTCGGGCGTGGCCGGCTACGACGTGGGCGGCTGGTTCGGCCTCTACGGCCCGGCGCGCATGGACGCGGCGCTGGTCGCGCGCCTGAACGCGGCCGCGCACAAGGCGCTGGCGCGTGAGGATGTCGCCCATCGGCTGCGCGAGCAGGGCTACGAGGTCTGGAGCGGCGGCGCGGAGCTGCTCGCGGCCAAGGGCCAGGCCGACCGCAGGCTCTGGGCCACGGCGGCGCAGGGCATCGAGGCGGAATGAGCGAAATGCCGGCACCCACGCGGATCCACGAGCTGCTCGAAGCGCGCGCATTGCAGTCGAAATGCCGGCACCCACGCGGATCCACGAGCTGCTCGAAGCGCGCGCATTGCAGTCGCCGGGCGACGCCTTTCTCTTCGAACCATCGGGCA
>NZ_JBFTPJ010000551.1:0-4001 GCF_056398445.1 Variovorax sp. 01T439_2 | reverse complement strand
GTGCCGATGAACCTGTCGCGCGGCACCGCCGCCGACTTCGTCATCACCGGCAGCTGGAGCATCAAGTCGCAGAAGGAAGCGCAGCGCTACTGCACGGCGAACATCGCCGCGAGCAACGCCGGCGACCATCACACTCGGCTGCCCGACCCTTCGACCTGGCAGCTCAGCAAGAACGCCTCGTACGTGCATCTGTGCACCAACGAAACCATCAACGGCATCGAGTTCCAGCAGCTACCCGACCTCGCGGCCCTTGGCAGCGATGCGCCGCTGGTCATCGACTTTTCGTCGCACGTGGCCTCGCGCAGCGTCGACTGGCGCCGTGTCGGCCTTGCCTTCGGCGGCGCCCAGAAGAACCTCGGACCGGCCGGGCTCACCCTGGTGATCGTGCGCGACGACCTGCTCGGGCATGCACTCGAGATCTGCCCGAGCGCGTTCAACTACAAGATCGTGGCCGACAACAAGTCCATGTACAACACCCCGCCGACCTGGGGCATCTACATGGCGGGGCTGACGTTCCAGTGGCTGCTGCAGCAGACCGAAGGCACGCTCACCGGGGTGGCCGCCATGGAGCAGCGCAACATCGCCAAGGCCAGGCTGCTGTACGACTTCATCGACGCCTCCCCGTTCTACGTCAACAAGATCGACCCGGGCTGCCGTTCGCGCATGAACGTGCCGTTCTTCCTGGCGGACGAGAGCCGCAACGACGCCTTCCTGGCCGGTGCGCGCGACGCCGGCCTGCTGCAACTCAAGGGCCACAAGTCAGTCGGCGGGATGCGCGCGAGCATCTACAACGCCATGCCGCTGGAAGGCGTACAGGCACTTGTGAGCTACATGCGAGAATTCGAGCGATCGCATGCCTAGGCGCATGCCCAGCTGCTCGCACCGATGACCGCCTCCGCTCCAACACCGCCCTCCTCTCCCGACAACTCCGAAAGCCTTGCCGATCTGCGCGTGCAGATCGACTCGCTCGACCAGCAACTGCTCGGCCTGCTCAATGAGCGGGCCCACGTGGCAGAGCTGGTGGGCGAGGTCAAGAAGCGCGAAGGCACCCCGTATTTCCGCCCCGACCGCGTGGCCCAGGTCATCGAGAAGATGCAAAAGAGCAATGCGGGCCCGCTCAAGGACCTGCATGTGGCCGCCATCTGGCGCGAAATCATGTCGGCCTGCCTGGCGCTCGAATCGCCGCAGCGCGTCGCCGTGCTCGGTCCCGAGGGCACCTTCTGCGAGCAGGCGGCCATCGAATACTTCGGCGGCGCGGCCGACCTGATCTACTGCGCCAGCTTCGACGAGGTGTTCCACGCCACGGCGGCCGGCAGCGCCCAGTACGGCGTGGTGGGCGTCGAAAACTCGACCGAAGGCGTGGTCACGCGCTCGCTCGACCTGTTCCTGCATTCGCCGACCCACGTGGTGGGCGAAGTCAGCCTGCTGGTGCGCCACCATCTGCTGCGCAGCAGCAACTCGCTCGAGGGCGTCGAGGCCGTGCTGGCCCACCCGCAGGCGCTGGCGCAGTGCCAGACCTGGCTGTCGAAGCACCTGCCCAATGCCGAGCGACGTGCCGTTTCGAGCAACGCCGAAGGCGCGCGGCTCGCGGCCACCAACCCGGCCTGGGCTGCGCTGGCCGGCGAACGCGCCGCCACCCGCTTCGGACTGCACATCGTGGCGCATGCAATCCAGGACGATTCGTACAACCGCACGCGCTTCTCCGTGATCTGCCTGCCGCAGACGCTGGCCATGCCGCCGGCCTCGGGACGCGACTGCACGAGCCTGATCGTCTCCGTGCCCAACCGTCCCGGCGCCGTGCACGACCTGCTGGTGCCGCTGAAGGTCAACAACGTGTCCATGACCCGGTTCGAGTCGCGCCCGGCGCGCACCGGCCAGTGGGAGTATTACTTCTACATCGACCTGGACGGCCATCCCTCGCAGCCCAACGTGGCTGCCGCGCTGGCCGAACTGCGCGGCCTCTGCGCGTTCTACAAGGTGCTGGGCGCCTATCCCGTCAAAGCCTGAGCCGGACAAGCACCATGTTCGAGCAATTGGGATTGATCGGCTGCGGCCTCATGGGCGGCTCCTTTGCGCTCGCGCTCAAGCGCGCGAAGCTCGTGAAACGCGTGGTCGGCTACAGCAAGTCGCCTTCCACCACCGAGCGGGCGCGCCAGCTCGGCGTGATCGACGTGGCGGCGCCTTCCGCGCTGCTGGCGGTCTCGGGCTCCGACCTCGTGCTGCTGGCGGTGCCGGTGGCGGCCTCGGAAGCCACCTTCAAGGCCATCCGCCATGGCATTTCGAGCGACACCCTCGTGATGGACGTGGGTTCGACCAAGGGCGACGTGATCGAAGCCGCGCGCAACGGCCTGCAGGACCAGTTCGCCCACTTCGTTCCGGCCCACCCGATTGCCGGCAAGGAGGTGTCGGGCATCGAGCACGCCGAGGCTTCGCTCTACGCCGGCCGCAAGGTCGTGCTGACGCCCGTCAAGGCCACGCTGCGCTCGAACGTGCAGCGCGCCTCGCAGATCTGGAGCGGCATCGGCGCCCACGTCGTCACCATGACRCACGAGGAGCACGACAGCGCCTTCGCGGCCGTGAGCCACCTGCCGCACCTGCTGGCCTTTGCCTATCTCAACGCGCTGATCGCGCAGCCGCAGGGCGGCGATTTCCTGCGCCTTGCAGGGCCGGGGTTCCGCGATTTTTCGCGCATTGCGGCCAGCGATCCGGTCATGTGGCGCGACGTGCTGCTCGCCAACCGCGAGCAGGTGCTGCTGCAATCGCAGGCCTTGCGCAAGTCGCTCTCCGATCTGGAGGCGCTGATCACGGCCGGCGATGCYCAGGCGCTCGAGCACTCGATCGCCGCCGCCAGCAAGGCCCGCGCCGCCTGGCAGCCCAACACCGACGCGCCCCAGGACTCCTGACATGTTCTCGACGGCATTCCTCGACATTCCTGCGCTGGCCGGGGCATCGGGCACCGTGCGGCTGCCGGGCTCCAAGAGCATTTCGAACCGCGTGCTGCTGCTGGCCGCSCTGGCGAGCGGAACCACCACGGTCCACGACCTGCTCGATTCCGACGACACCCGCGTGATGCTGGATGCGCTGCGCGCGCTCGGCTGCRGCATCGATGCGGCCGGCAGCACGCTGCGCATCACCGGCATCGGCGGCCAGCTGAAGCCAGGCGGGCCGATGCTGCCGCTTTTCCTCGGCAACGCCGGCACCGCGATGCGTCCGCTGACCGCCGCGCTGTCGCTGCTCGGCGGCGAATTCGAATTGAGCGGCGTGCCGCGCATGCACGAGCGGCCGATCGGCGACCTGGTCGATGCGCTGACCCAGCTCGGCTGCCGCATCGACTACCTGGGCAATCCCGGCTACCCGCCGCTGCGCATCCGCCCGGTCGATCACGGCGCGCTGGTGCTGGATGCGCCGATCCGCGTGCGCGGCGATGTCTCGAGCCAGTTCCTGACGGCGCTGCTCCTCGCGCTGCCTCTCGCCGCCCGCAAGGACATCGTGATCGAGGTTGTCGGCGAGCTGATCTCCAAGCCCTACATCGAGATCACGCTCAACCTGCTGGCGCGCTTCGGCATTGCGGTGCAGCGCGAGGGCTGGGAGCGCTTCACCATCCCCGCGGGCAGCCGCTACAGCTCGCCGGGCGACATCCACGTCGAGGCCGACGCTTCCTCTGCCAGCTATTTCATCGCGCTCGGCGCCATTGCCACGGGTGCTTCCGGCCAGGACAGCATCCGGATCGAAGGCGTGGGCGCCGATTCGATCCAGGGCGACATCCGCTTCATCGAGGCGGCGCGGCAAATGGGCGCGCAGGTCGACAGCGGGCCGAACTGGCTCGACGTGCGCCGCGGCGCCTGGCCGCTCAAGGCCATCGACCTGGACGCCAACCACATCCCCGATGCCGCGATGACCCTGGCGGTGATGGCGCTCTATGCCGACGGCCCCAGCACCCTGCGCAACATCGCCAGCTGGCGGGTCAAGGAAACCGACCGCATCGACGCCATGGCCAACGA
>NZ_JBFTPJ010000550.1:0-4004 GCF_056398445.1 Variovorax sp. 01T439_2 | reverse complement strand
GACCTGCTGCGGCCAGTGCTGGCAAGCGAGACGGTGCTGATCGAGTGGAGCGTTTCATCGATCGCGGCCCGTCCGAGGGGCGGCAGCATCATCGAGCTGCAGGGATGCATGAAAGGATCGGACGACCGGACCCGCGTGCTCGCGCACGGCACCGTCCTGCTGACCGCTGGCGAGTGACGGCCTCAAGGACGCAGCGATTCCTTCAGGATGCGCCGCGCCAGCGTCGAGCGGTGCACCTCCGACGCGCCGTCGTAGACGCGAAAGGGCCGCATCTCGCGCAGGATCATCGACACGGGCGCGTCTTCCGACATGCCGAGCGCGCCCATGATCTGCGCGGCGCGGTCCGCCACGCGCCCCACGGCTTCCGACACGAACACCTTGACCATGGCCGACTCGTGCTTGATGCTTTCTTTTGCATCGAGCTTGGCGGCCGCGTGCCAGGTCATCAGGCGTGCGGCATGCAGGTCGATGTGCGAATCAGCCACCATCGCCTGCACCTGCTGCAGCTGGGCGAGCGGCTGGCCGAACGAGTGGCGCCGGTTGGCGTAATCCTGCGCCAGCGCCATGGCGCGCGAGGCGCGGCCGATGAAGCGCATGCAGTGCGACAGGCGCGCCGGTTCGAGCCGCATCTGCGCGTAGGCGAAGCCCCGGCCCACCTCACCCAGCACCGCGCTGTCATCGACGAAGCAGTCGTGCAGTTCGATCTCGCCATGCCCGCCGATCTGGAAGCCATCGATGCTCGCGATGTTGCGCACCACGCGGTAGCCGGGGTTGCCGGCATCGACAATGAAGATCGTCGCGCCCTCGCCTGTCTTCGCCAGCACCAGCGCGAACGCGGCGCCGACCGCGCCGCTGATGAACCACTTGCGGCCGTTGATGACCCAGCCGCCGGGGCGGCGCTCGGCCACGGTCTGCAGCATCGACGGGTCGGACCCGGCGCCGGGCTCGGGTTCGGTCATCGCAAAGCACGAGCGGGCCTCGCCGCGCGCGAGCGGCACCAGGTAGCGCTGCTGCTGCGCCGGCGTTCCGTCGGCGAGCAGGTTGATCATGTTGGGCTGGTCCGGCGGCGCGCAGTTCATGGCCAATGGCGCCAGGAAGCTCCGGCCGGCCTCTTCGAGCACCACCGAGCGATCGCGCCAGGACAGGCCCAGGCCGCCCCACGCCACCGGCAGCTGCGGTGCGTAGATGCCGGCCTCCATGGCCTTGGCGCGCAGCGAACGCACCGCGGCTTCGAGCGCATCCAGGTCGTGGGCCAGCGCCGGGCACTCGCGCGGAATGGCCTCTTCCTCGACGAAGCGCCGGACCGCCTCGCGCAGCGCCGGAAGGCGGTCGCTGTAGCCGAACATCAGGAGGCGCCTTCGCCGCCGTAGCCGGCCTTGGCCAGCGTGCGCCTGGCGATGTTGAGCTGGTGGATCTGGCTCGTGCCTTCGTACAGCCGGAACAGCCGCACGTCGCGGTAGAAGCGCTCCATGCCGTGGTCGGCAATGTAGCCGTAGCCGCCCAGCATCTGCACGCTGCGGTCGGCCACGCGGCCGCACATCTCCGACGCGAAGTACTTGCAGATCGACGCCTCCATCGTCACGTCGATGCCTTCGTCGCGCTTGCGCGCGGTGTCCAGCACGAGCGCGCGGGCTGCATGGATCTCGGTCTGGCTGTCGGCGATCAGCGCCTGGATCAGCTGGAAGCCCGAGAGCGCCTGGCCGAACTGCTTGCGCGTGGAGACGAAGGCCACGGCGTCCTTCAGCATGCGGATCGCCGGCCCGATGCACAGGGCCGCCAGGTGGATGCGCTGCTTGTTCAGCACCTTCATCGCCGTCTTGAAGCCCTGCCCTTCGCGCCCGCCGATGACGTTCTCCGCCGGCACGATGCAGTCGTTCATGTGCACCTCGGACACGGGCGAGCCCGCCTGCCCCATCTTCTTGTAGGCCGGCCCGGTGCTGAGCCCGGGCATGCCGCGCTCGACCAGGAAGGCCGTGACGCCGCGCGCCGACAGGTCGTTGGGGTCGGTGCGCGCCATCACCGTGAAAAGGCCCGCGATCGGCGCGTTGGTGATGAAGCACTTGGTGCCGTTGAGCACGTAGTGGTCGCCCTCGCGCCGCGCCGAGGTGCGCAGCGACGCGGCGTCCGAGCCGGCCTCGGGTTCGGTCAGCGCGAACGCGCCGGTCAGCTCGCCGCTGGCCAGCCTGGGCAGATAGCGCCGCTTCTGTTCTTCGGTGCCGTCGGCCACCAGGGCTTCGGAGCCGATGCCGGTGTTGGTGCCGACACGGGCCCGAAAGGCCACCGAGCACTGCGACAGCTCCATTGCCGCCAGCACCAGCTCCTCGGTCGTCATGCCCGCGCCGCCATAGGCCTCGGGGATCGAATAGCCGAACAGGCCCTGCGCCGCCATGTCGGCCACCAGGTCGGCGGGCACTTCGTCGGCGTCGGCCACGCGCGCCTCGTTGGGCACCAGCCGCTCGCGCACGTAGCTGCGCAGGCTGCCGAGGAATTGTTCGAAGGCTGCGGGATCACGCTGCATGATGTGTTGCTCCTTGCTTCAGGGGGTGGATGCGCGCGGACCTCAGTCCAGCTTGGTTCCGGTGGACTTGACCAGCGCGGCCCACGAGGCCGTGTCGGCCTTGATGAGCTCGGCAAACTGCGCCGGAGTGTTGCCGACCGGCTCGGCGCCCAGCGCCAGTAGCCGTTGGCGAAGCTCGGGCTTTTCCAGCGCCTTGGTGGTGGCGGCGTGCAGGCGCTCGACGATGGCCGTGGGCGTTGCTGCGGGCACCATCAGGCCCTTCCATGCACCAAAGCTGAAGCCCTTGACGGACTCGGCGACGGTCGGCACCTCGGGTGCGGCCGTGGCCCGCTTGTCTGTGGACACCGCCAGCGCCCTGAGCCTGCCCGACTGCACGTGCGGCCACAGCGCGGGCATGTTGTCGATCATCATCGCGATCTGGCCGGCCAGCAGATCGTTCATTGCCGGGCCCGCGCCCTTGTACGGGACGTGGACCATCGTGGTGCCGGTGAGCTGGTTGAACCATTCGCCGGCCAGGTGGGACGGGCTGCCGTTGCCCGCCGAGCCGAAGCTGACCTCCTTCGGCCTGGACTTGGCATAGGCGATGAACTCGGGCACCGTCTTCGCCGGGATCTTGGGGTTGATCGCCATCAGGTTGGGCTCCTGGATCAGCAGCGTCACCGGCCGCAGGTCCTTGGCCGGGTCGTAGGGCATTTTTGTGTAGAGGCTCGGGTTGATCACCGTGGGGCCGGCCGCCGCAATCAGCAGCGTGTAGCCGTCGGGCGCCGACTTGGCGACATAGTCGCCGCCGATGTTGCCGCCGGCGCCGGCCTTGTTCTCGACGATGACGGGCTGCCCCAGCTCGGGAGCGAGGGCCGCGGCCAGCAGCCGCGCCAGAACGTCGGTGGAGCCGCCCGGTGCAAAGGGCACGATGAGGCGAACCGGCTTGGCCGGATAGGCGGCCGGGTCGGCGTGCACCGCGGAAGCCGCGGCCAGCAGGCAGGCGGCAGCGAGCATGAACATCTTGCGCATGGGAGTCTCCGGTTGATTCTTTGCCAGGGCCCGGAGACTACGCAGCGGCATCACATATGGAAAACGATGTTTCTCTATCTTGAATGCCGCCGCTCGCCAGCACGCCCTGCCGGACGTAGCATTCACCGCGCCACACGAGCCCCACATGCCTGCCGCACGCCACCCCGACCCCGACTTCGCAACCACGCTGCAGCACGGCCTGCAGGTGCTGCACTGCTTCACCGTCGGCGAGCCCGCGCTCGGCAACAAGGAACTGTCGGAGCGCACCGGGCTGTCGAAGGCGACGATCTCGCGGCTGACCTACACGCTGGCGGCGCGCGGCCTGGTGGTCTTCGATGCGCACCTGCGGCGCTATCGCCTGGGCTCCACGGCGCTCACGATCGGCTATCCGCTGATGGCGAGCCTGCGCATCCGGCAGGTCGCGCGCGGCCGCATGAAGCAGCTGGCCGACGAGGTGGGCGGCTCGGTGTCGCTG